>CAZDJH010000006.1:0-28641 GCA_964505645.1 uncultured archaeon
TCCGTAAAACGTCTGGTTCTTGTATTGGAGGTTGATATAAATGAAGTAAAGGGGCCCAATAGGTTGTCATATATAATTTCCCTAAAATATATTCTTTAGTTATTACAAATATTCATAAATGTTAATATAAAATAAAATTAATGATTGATGAAAAAAGAATATGGGAGATTATTGTTTTTAAAAGAATCCTTAAAAGTTTTCTACGATCTTTGGTTTTAAGAGCACCTTGAGAAATTTGAAAGATTTCAAATATTAAAACATATTATCTCTTAAGGTATAAAATTGATTTTTGATAAATACCCTGCTAGTGAATATAAATCAACATTAATGGATATTAAAAAAAATGATATGAGTAATTTAAATTTAGAAAAGGTTCATATATCCACATCAGGAGGAGATTTGTGTTTGGATGGGCGAGTTTACTAGAAGAGATATTTAAGCATTATTTACCGCATACCTTAAGAGTTTTCAGATATGCCGATAGGAAATTAAAAGAGGAGAAATACTAATTTAGCCCTTACTTTTCGATAATTGTTTCTTCAATAGCCGTTCCAAAATGCGTTGCTCCTGGTCCCAAATGTACTAGAACTCTATCCCCTTCGTTTAAATCAACAACAGAAATCGCATTACCTTCGGGATCAACGAGCCGAATGGTTTCTGCGTTTTGACAAATGCAACTTATAGGAATCTTATCCTCGCCTTTAGTAGCTTCTAACTCAAATCTTAACATGGGTCGTGTTTCTATCTTCACGCGACCAACTGAAACGATCCTGGCTTTTCCCTTAGAATCCGCTACGAGGACTTTAACGCCGCCCTTTATTTCACTTAAATATTTCGTTCGATACATATTTGAACTCTGGGAATCTTCTTCTGGAACTAAAATATAGGCTGAAACATCACCAGCATTAACTCGAAAAGGTCTTGAGGCTACAAATTGGGTTTCAAACACCTCCGCATGAACTAAAGCAAATCCCATGGCAGTGCTTCCAATCAACATTCCTTCTCCCGGGCGCAACAATGATGTCGTATCAACACAGACTCTATCGCTTTCCGGAATTGGCTGTATGTTTTTAACTTCTGCTTCTGTTAATTCAATTTCAAAGGTTTTCCCAATAAGCTTTTTTAACTCAATAAGATCCTTAGATGTTTGAGGCGTAAAAAGAACTCCGTCCACCCCAATTTCCAATGTTTTTAACATTAATTCCGCTTCTTCCAGGGTTTCTACTTCGGCAATTAACTCGGTCTCTTTTTTATGCATAGCAGCGATCAGATTTTCAAAAGGGATAACTTTCCAATCTTTTGCAGATACAATTATAAAATCGACCCTGTTAGTATTTGCTACTTCTCTTATCTCCGCCTCATCGTCTTTAGATTTTAATTCTTTATAATAACCCAGACCTGTTTCAGAGTCTTTCTGAGTGAATTCCCCCTCTAATGTTGAGAGATTCTCGAAAATTAGAAAATCTGTGTCTAAATCTCGGTTCCATGAGTATGTCTTTATACGCTCAACATCTTCAAACTCACCAAATGTCTCCGCCGATATAAGGAAATCTAAAATGTCCCGATTGAATGCCTCTTGGACCAGTTCCTTGAATTGGCTCTTTCTCTGCTTAAAATTCAATAGAATTCTTTTCATTATATATCACATTTATAAATGTAGCTAAGTTTATGATATTTATTTTATAGGTTTTCAAGAATGAAAATATTAATTTCGATAAAAATGTTTAATAATTTGAATCATTTTTTATATAGTAGAGATTAAAAATAATTCTTTAATGTGATTAATAAATTATGGGTTTAAAGGATAAATTATTCCCGAAATCTAATAAAAAATCGAAGGACGAGATTATTGCGAAGGCAAAGCGTCATATTAAGGTACTTTCAATGCGACAGCAGAATTACCAAAAGAGAGCCGAGATAAATAGAAAGAACGCAAAGATAGCTATGAAACGAGGGGAAAAAAATAGAGCAAAGATGTATCTCATTAATTATAAAAAGTTTATGGAGAAACTCGATAGAACCTCAAATTTAAAATTAAGGATAGAGAGCAAGATTACCGCTCTAGAAGAGGGAGAGTTAATTGGAGAGACAGGAGATATTATGGGGGGTATGAGAGATCATCTAAGAGATACTGCGGAAAAAGTAGCCCCTCAAAAGATTGAAAGAGTGGCTGCCGAAACAGAATATTATGAAGAGCAAATTAGAGATGCGGGGGAAATTTTAGGGGAAGATCCTTATCTCGATGAAGATTACGAAATTAACGCCGAGTTAGATAAGTTAGAAGCTGAAATGACCTTAGAAACAGGCGGTGAAATGCCTGAAGCACCAGGAGATGAATTAGAATATATTTCAGAAAGTACGGTTGAGGATGTATCAGAAACTACAGATAAAGAAAAGGTTAAAGAAGAAATAAAGAAATTAAAGGAAGAACTTAAGTAATTTTCCTCAATTTATAAATTTACAAATATTTGTTTAATGTTGCTAATTGATTGTTTACAGTGTCCAGATCTTCTTGTATTTTATTTAGTATCGAGAAAAAATCATCGTTAAGGATTTTATTTGCATTGAAATCTTTTTTTAGATTTTCCAAGGCTTCTATAATATTATAACGGCGTTTTTGCAGCATTTTAAATAATTCCTTCATATTTTTCATGTCTTCATGAGATAAATTGAGATTTTTATTATAGTTTGTTTGTTTATGGGAATTATGGTTTCGGGTAGTTTTAGCTGCTTGGTTCGCTGATGGGGTATTAAAAAACTTAGAAATATGGTTTTGCGTAAAATCTTGAGCTTCGGATGAACTATAAGACCTTTTATGTTTTACTCTATGACCGTGGTTGAAGGTATCATAATCCATATATTGGTCGGCGTTCTCCCTAACTTGGTCGAAAAACGAATTGGTCGCATTTGCTTTCATAAGTTTTTTCATTAGCATACTTTTTTCTCTAGAATCAATAGTATCAAAAAATTCTTTTTGGGAGTTATGACCATCTAAGTTGGGTATATCTCCATCCTTTGTATTTCTATCATGGGATCTGGTCCTTGGTTTATCAAATGATGTTTTATGTCCTTCTTTTTCGGAGTTTATTTGACATTTAAGGCTGAAAAAGGAGTTAATACCTTCCTCAATGAAGCTATTTAGCTTGCTAAAGTCAACATCCAAATCACTAAGCTTTTGTGCCGCCAAGCGGTCGTAAGTTTCGGTCTTATTAAAGTTTCTTGCGAGTATAATATATTCTACGACGCGGGAAATTGCTTTATTAGGCAAAGAGAATTCGTAATCACCATAGGGAAACTCAATATATAACTTTTTGAATAATCTACCTGTTTCTTGAATTTTGACAAGATCATCGACCGGCGCTTTAAAAATAAGGCTCTCCTTTTTGTTGAGTATTCCGTGAATATTTACAAACGATAAATCAAGGCTCGTAATAAATAGAATTCCGCTCGAAGCTTTAAATAAATCTCGACCGTCATGCCTATTTGATATCTTTGCATCTATAGCATATACGGCTTTTTCATCATCAGCTAAGTGTAAAAATTGCTTATAACCTTCAAAATAATCCGTAATCTTTTTGATAAATTGTAATTTTTTATTGAAACTACTTAGTTGTTCATTTATATTCTTTATTTTCTGATTTATAAAATCCTGAATTGAGCAGAACCCTTTATCTAGTGTATCCAGAATATTCTCCATCACATTAATATTGGTATTGGGCTGTAAGTGAATGTTGAAAAAAGAATCCTTGTTAAGAGCAAGATGGTGAAAGTACATATTAATTTTTTGCCGCAGAGTTTTCTCGATATATTTTAGAAGTTTATAAAGCGAAATTAGCTCTGATTCCATTTTAGGAAAATGATAGCAAATAATTGGGGGTGCTCGTGCTATTTTAAGCTTTTCCTTAATATCATTGAGTTCTTTAAATACATCTCTAAATGGTTTAATAAGCGTTAATGAGCCCTTTATCAATTCTAAATAGCGGGATTCTTGTTCTTGCTTTTTCTGATATAGATTCTTAATGTCTCTGGAATGACATTGAGGACAAGTCTTCATTCTATTAATTTATGTCTTAATATTCTCACTTCCGCATTCTTTACAAATTTGTTTTTCTCCTGCGTCCTTAATTTCAATGTTTTTTGAAAAGCATTCTTTACAACTGAAATTAATACTCTTTTCCGTCTCTAAACAATCAGAACAACTACTAGCACCACAGTCTTCACAATAATAAGCTACCTTGTTATTATGATGACAAAAATGACACATTTGTGCGTTTATTGAATGATTGTGTTCTGACATTATGCTTTAACCTACCTAATTTAAATTTAAAAAAGCCAATTGAAAACAAATCGTCTATAAGAAAAAGATTAATAATAATACAAAAAATGCTATATTATTGTCATATTACCTTATATAAATGTTTGTGAAACTTGTTAAATACGCAAAATTAGGCTTTTTCAAGGGATCAAATGTAGAATTTATAAAATAAAGGAAAGTAGTAAAAACTAATTATTTTTTACTCTCATTCTTAGATAAATTATTTTGAATTATTAAAAGAAATTTTATTAGAAGCTTTCGATTTGAGTTAAATGGTGACTAAAGATGGAAGGGTTTAATGAATTATTAGAAATTGATGAAGATGATATGAGAATAATAGAGATGATAGAAGAGAACCCCGATATAACGCATCGAGAAATCGCCGAGGAGATTGAAAAGTCTCAACCCGCCGTTGGCGCTCGCATCATCAAACTAGAAAGAAAACATCTCCTTTCTAAACAAGTGGGATTTAATTTAAAAAAAGCAGATATAAAAACGGCATTGGTCTTTATAGCAACTAAAGTTGTTGGAAATATTGTTGATAAAATAGAGAAGACAGATATTATAAACTATGCTTTTAAAATCTCAGGAAAATACAATCTTCTATGCTTTATTGCCGGTAAAGATCTAAAAACAATAGAGCGTGTTGTGGACCTTTATTTTCGAGATGATCCAAATGTTACTGCCGTTGCGACTGAGGTTATAATCGACAGTTTGCATGATTTTGTAATTCCAATTTTTTTTAACGACCAAATTAAATCTTTAAAGCCGATTAACAAAGAAATTCTAGATCTTAAGACCCTCATAAAAGAAGAAGGCTAATATCAACTGATTATACCTTAAATATAGTTCTTTGAAAAAACCTTTAAGTTAAGGGAAATTATTAGAAGTAGAAAATAGTTTGAGGTTATAAAGGACTTCTTAGAGTAATGAGCCTAGATGAAAACACCAATAAATTCATAGATTTTGGAACGGTTGCTTTTTTTGACTTAGATAATTTCACAAAATGTATGGAAAAAAAAAATTGGTCGAGATATACCCCAAATCCCATCACAAGCTATTTGACGGAAGCGATACTGAGATATATTCGGAACTATAGGGCTTTACCCATCTGGGGGTTAAATGAAAAAGAGGGAACTGAGGAAACTATTCTGTTTCTCCAATATGATAAAAGCTCTGTATATAAACTCATAAAAACGCTTAAAAATGAAATTTTAAATCTTGCCGAAAGGATTGAGGCACCTACAACTTTAAGCGCGGGAATAGCAGAGGGGAGATCACCAAGAATAAAGGAAATTAAAAGTCATAGCAAAAGCGAATTTAAAAAAGATCCCACCATTTATTTAGCATATAGCGCGCTAAAAAAAGCAAAGAAGAAAGGCGGGAATTGTATTGTGGTTTATTAATTCCCTTTGTAACCGAAGAATTGTGATTAAAGTTATTATAAGTGAAAATGACGCTAATTGATATGCATTTACATATTGAGGGGAGATCCCAATGTTCTGTGCTCCCCGTTCAAGAATTATATGGGGCATTATCGCCAAAGTTAGACGCAATTTGTATTACCGACCATGAAATTATACAAAAAATCCGATATTTACACCTACAAGATTATAAAGTCTTCTACGGCGTGGAATTATGGAGTGATTCTGGTGATATACTCGCTTATGGAATTAGGAATATACTACCCTCGAAGGATTTGCGAGCCGAACATATTATAGACTTTATTCATCACCATGGGGGGGTTGCTGTGGCAGCTCATCCGTTTTCAACACGCCATAACGCGTTTCATGAGTCCGTATATGACTATAATTTCGATGCAATCGAGATAAATGGGGCGATTGGCAAAAGAGAAAACGAACTGGCACGGCAAGCCGCTGAATCGCTCGGGATCCCGCTTACTGGAGGAAGCGATGCACATTCAATATCTCAGTTAAATAGTGTGGCCACAAAATTTGAAGAGGAGATAAATTCCATCGCCGATGTAGTGAAAGCGATAAAGAATAAGAAATGTTCCCCAATAAGAATTTAATAAATTGAAGGTGAAGCGGGGGAAAAATCAAAAATTATTTTATTATTTTAATCGGTTGCGATAGTGCCTGTCCGGGAAGACCTTTTTCCTTAAATTGCGCTCGGACTGCTCCATTATTTCCATGCGCACGCGTTATTTTCCCCTTTAATTCTTTACCCGTAGGGCTATACCACGCAACAGTTCGGCCAATCAACTTATTTGCCTTTTTCCTTGTGTTTACATCTGGAAATACTAAAATACATTGCTTTGGGTGAATTACATGGCGACTTCGCCGATACGAAGCCACACGTCCTTCCTTTCCGATAAGCTCTAATTTATTCATAGTTTTCAATGATCCTAATTTCTATTGTTATAAAGTAAAATGTTTAAAAAAATAAAAAATTTTTGAGAAGCCACAAAAAAACGTAAAGTCCTACTCTTTTAGAAAAACTGCTTCGTTTTGGTCCATGCCAAATTATTTAATTCATAAATCTCGTTTTTCAGATCATCCGGATTTTCTCTTAATGATTGGTCACTTAGCGCATCTTTTAGTTCTTCAATAATGTTTTCCTCTATTTCTCTCATTCGCTTGGTATTTTTTCTTAATTTAGAATCCTTATCCTTACACCAGTTCCAATTAGGATTAATCTCTGGATAAGGGGCAGGATCAAGAACTTTTTGGTCGCCAATTGGAAATATATGTGGCTTGAAAATACTCATACATGGCAAGGTTGTTCCTGTAAACCAATGAGTATCTATGAAATCCTCCCTTAATACTGAAACTTGAGACCCCGTTGATTCAAACCATCCATGCATACAAACGCCTGCTTTGTGATCTCTTAAAAATTCCATCATCAGTCGTTTAGTTATTTCTCCTTTATTTTGATTTAGTAGCTGGGTTGTCCTTCCCTTTCGTGAATGAGGAGAAGTAGACGACCCAGAGCCTGAAAAGGTCACGGCAAAGTCAAATTCATTGTCGTCCTTACAATATCCTTTTTGTATTGCGTATTGAATTATCCCTTCACGTCTTAAATCTCCTTTTCCTCTTATAGTTAGCCCATTAGATATGGATCTTACATCTTTAACAATTTCAGCAATCCACCAATCATCTGCGGTCTCCAATACATACGCCTCTTGAGGGTCTGCAATTATGAAGGAATTGTGGTACTTCCAATTAGGATCCCCATAGGCACACCCCCCTCCTTGATGATATCGCTCTAATAGTTTAGTAATAACGTTTAGAGATTCATTGGCCGTTTTTGCGCGTTCGAGACCTAAACGAAGTAAATCCATTCCCAATAACCCTTTTTTCCGTTCTGGTTCAAATGAATGGACGGCTTCATTACCTATGACCACCCCGTATTCATTACATCCCATCTCCGCACCCCACATCCACCATGGTTGGCTGAGGATTACTGAGACGGTTTCTCTTACTTGGGGGACCGTGATATAAGTGCATTTTAATTCTTCATCCTTAGAATAGGTGGTTCGGGGATTATAGGTAATTAATTGAACTTCAGCATTCGGTCGGTCTGAATTTTTCCCAAAAATAACGGAACCATCTTTTGTAGAATTTTCTAACGCAACTAAAGTATCGCACATTATTAAAAGTACACTTTTTCAATTCATTTTAATATCTAATTGATCATGATCATTGAGTTTTTGCCAGCGACGTCGATAAAAATACCCCGGCTTATTTTTCACCGGTATATCTTGTACTAATTCAATCCATTCATCAGTCTTTTTTTGACTGGCATCAAACACTTCTCTGGTGAGGGCACTAAGATTTGCATCGTCTTGCTCAGAGGGGCTAATATCTTTAACCATATTTAAGAATTGTGCCTCAAGTTTGTTTCTCTCGGTTTGATAAGCATTTAATCGGTTATGATAATCTTTCAATACCAATCTATGTAGTTTTTCATGCTGCCACCAAAGAGTTTCAGGTTCATAATGCTCTTTTGCTCTCATAAGTTCGATTGGTTCTCCTTCATCTATAAAAAAGATTGGTTTAAATATTCCAGTACAAGGTGCCGAGGTGCACGTAACCCAATGAGTCTGAAATTCGGGTTTTAAATGCGCAACGTAAGAGCCCGTCGATTGACTCGGCGTTATAAATGAAGTATAGTGCATACAAGGACTTTTCATGGAGCTTTTATGGGGTGCCCAACTCTTTTCTTCTGAGGGGGCAATGTTATGATTCCTTAAAGTAGCCATCATAAGTTCGGGGGTTATTTTTCCCTTTTTCTTTCTTAGAATATCTGATGTACAGGCAATACGATTCTTTCCCCTAGCGAAAATCTGTTTAATATTAAATCGGGGTATAAAACAATCTGCAAAATTAAAATCCTCTTCCGAGTCACAATAACCCTCTTCTATCGCGTGAGCAATCAAATCTGGGTGAATCTTGTCGTAATCCTTCCCAATAGTTAATGTATTGGAAATAACACGGATATCCTTAACCTTTTCTGCGATCCAATACTTTTCAGCAGTTTCTAACACCCATGCATCGGTTGGATCAGCGATTATGAAACTGTTATGATAAAATAATTTCTTATCCATATATCCACAAGGTCCGCCTTGTCCGTATTCTTCTAGGAGTTCGACTATTATATCCAGAGCATTCTCAGCACTTTTCGCACGTTCTAAAGCTAACCGCATCATGTCCATTCCCAATAATCCCTTCTCCCTATAGGGTTCTTTTGACCAGACCGCCTCATTTCCTATGGCAACCCCATATTCATTGGAACCCATTTCGCATCCGAACATCCAAAAAGGTTTCAATAGGAGGACGGCATTCGTTTCTTGAATTTGGGGTACGGAAATATAGGTACATTCTACATCTGAACTTGAGTCGTACTGCTTTCGCGGTATATAGACCACATTATGCGCTTCATTTGGTTCCCGATCTGTATTCTTAGCGAAAATAACGGAACCATCTTTTGTGGAATTTCCTAACGCAACTAAAGTATCACACATTTTTCTCTTTTCACTTGTTTTATTAATAATTTACATTTGAGTATTACTTTTCAATTGAAGCAATTACATCAATTTCTAATTTCATATGAGGTAATGGCAAATCAGACACTTCGACGGTAGTCCTTGCTGGAAATTGTTTATTGACACCATTTTCCTCGAAAAACGCTCGATATGCTTTATTCATATCTTTAAATTCATCCATATTATTAAGAAAAACTGTCACTTTAACAATATCCGAAATGCTTGAATTAGCAGCATTTAGAATGGTCTTAATCTTTTGAAACGCTGATATGGTTTGTTCTTGAATAGTTTTTGTTCCCGTTTCGGGGCCTTGCCCAGAGAGAAAAATAAAATCTCCCACTTTAACCCCATGACTGTAGGGGCCCGCCTTAGAAGCTTTTATCGAAACAATTTCCTTTTTTATCATTTTTTATTCTATTTAATTTACTAATTGAATACTATTTAAAATTATAGCATACTAAAATTTATTTCAATCAAGTACTATTTTAATATTTAATAAACTAATATAAGTTTTTTATTATTAGCTAAATTCTGCATTATAAACTTCAGATCTAATATTTTATGAATTTAGTAATAAGATGTCGGTTAAAATAAAACAAACTGATTAACATTGAGTAATATCAAGCAATCTATCTGGATTTTTACTTTTGAATACGAAGGAGTCGTGAAAGTTGGGGGGTTGGGAGAGGTTCCCGCAAATCAAGTCAAAAGCCTATCCGATAAATTCAATTTCACTATTTTTTTGCCTTCTCACGGAAAAAGCAAGGAATTAAAGGAAAAATGGCCGCATGAAAAATTATCATTAACTTGTAGCGGGGAAATAAATCCTAATGGCTTGGGATTATCGGATCGAGAAACCCATTACGAAATTGGGGTTATTCAATTTCATAGCGATCATGGAAAAATTATTCTAATAAAGGGCGAAAACACACTGGCAAAAAAATATCTCGAAGATCCGAGCCCATATAATCCAGAAACCTTCAAGGGAAAGTTAGCGCTATATACATTTGGGGTTAATTGTTATTTTAGATATATTCTTGAAAACAAAGATAAACAATTACCCAAGCTCATTCATCTTCATGATTACCATGTGATAATTCCTTATATTTCTATGAAACAGATATTATATAAGAGAACTATAAATATCCCCTCATTAATAACTTTTCATCTATTAACATGGCCCAGATACGAACTTCAATTTCTTAAAGCTTGCGGAATTGATGAAACTCCAATAAAAGTTAGGATGCCTTCCAGCATTAAGGAAATGAATATTCACCAAATTTATGATATATTTAGGAAAGAAGATAAGTCAAAGCCTCCCTCCATGGAACAAATTGGAGCAATTATAAGCGATATGATTATAACCGTAAGTGAGTCCTATTTGAAATCGGATATTATTCCAAACCTAGGAGATAATTTAATCAAATTTAAATCGGATTTCGTTTGGAATGGATGTGATTGGGACTATGATACATTCTACGCAGATGTGAATAAAAGATTAGGGGTTGAAATTAGAGACGTTTTAGGATTAAGCGCCGATACAAATATTCAAAGGGAAGATTTAAAGAAATATTTACTTACTTATAAGTTAGGGCATTTATCCAGCCCGCCTGGAATCAATTCGCCAAAAATCTTAAATCACATTAACGAACTCTCTCAAGGACAGGTATTTAAAGAGGATGGTTTGATAAAATCATTTGATTCTTCAGGACCTTTAGCAATTGCTACGGGAAGATTAAGCCCCCAGAAAGGGCTCGATCTCATTCTCGAAGGAATCCCCGAAGCAATACATGATGTTCCCAACTCAAAGTTCCTATTGTTAATATTACCCACAGAATATAGCCTTGATCAAATAACCGAGTGTTTTAAATATATAAGAGAATACAAAGAAAATCTCAGAATTGTTTTCGGAAAGGCTTTTGATATTTTTCATCTCGCCCATCTTAGCGCAGATGTCTATTGTGCATTATCGAGATGGGAACCATTCGGTATTACTGCCCTTGAAGCAATGGCCTCGAAGATTCCATTAATTGCGACGAGAGTCGGGGGTCTACAAGAAACAGTGGTTGATATTAGACGGGATCCCAAAGAAGGGACAGGATTATTAATCGAAAAGGAAAATGTTTCATCATTCTCAAAAGGAATAATATCTCTATTCAAATCTGCCAAAATCGCAGATAATATTAATCAAAACGGTCAAGCGGATTCAAAATTAATCAGAGAAATACCCGACGAGAAAATTCGGAATATAGTTAAACAAAATCCATCCTATTATGAGGTTATGAGGAACAATTGTTATAAACGAGTAGAAAATCATTTTCGATGGAACCTGGTTTCCAGAAAATTAGAACAAATATACAAGGACGCGATCTTTCTTTTTAATTCAGCATAATATTATTTGTTCCAGAAGGGATACAGTGTCTGGATGATGCTGCTCTTTCTATCAGGAATAATCTCAATTTCTTCTTGAATCCATTGTGGAATCCAATTAAATTTCTGCTTAAATCGGGAATCCATATATATTATTGCCCCTTTATCGTTAACAGTACGTATTGGTCTTCCCGAGGCTTGATTGGCCCTTTGAATCGCGGGATAAAGATAAGCAAAATTCCAACCTTCTTTTTCAAATACTTTATCGTAATAAGTGATTTTTGCATTTACTCTAGGGGTTGGTAAGTGATAAGGGAATCCCGCTATAATGACAGAATTCATATAGTTGCCAGGATAATCTTCCCCCTCTGAGTTCCTTCCGCCACATACACCTAAAAGCACCCCACCCCACTTGGAAGATTCACCCATAGATTTAAAGTCTTTTACCATAAAAGCATTATCAGATGCCGATAACCCGGGTTCCTCTACAAACAACTTTTTTCCGTTTTTACGCACTACATCTCTTATATCATTCTCTAATAGAGCGTTCAATACTTTATAGGAGGCACAAAAAATCCCCACATTAGCAGGTGTGGAATATAAGACCTCATCGATTTTTTCTATCATCTTTTTATACATGAAGGGTTTTCGATTTTGTCTCTTTGTGTTTACCCCCTCAATGATAAGGGCCTTAATATTCGATTTTTGAAAAGGAGAATCTGCGATGAAACCTTTATATGATTTTCCACTCTGAATCAAGCCCATGAGGTTGTTATACACATAGGGATTAACCGTCCCAGAGAGATGGAGGCTCGTATAACACGACTTCAAAATGGGCATCACCGTCTCTCGTGGGTCTAGCGCAACGATCTCCATGTAGATGTTTTTATTTCCATTACTTTGCGTAATAGTATAACAAAAGAAGTATTTATCCAAAACATAGGTATCTAACCATTTGAGCCAAAATTCAGCGAGGCTCCCGACATAATCGCGGGAGATCTCCCCGCTATCTATTTTTTCATTGTGAATTTGGACACTTAAATTGTGGAGATCTACAATTAAATTTTGAAACCCATTTAAATCCCGATAACCTAGCTTTTTTATTAAAGAAGAGAGGAAGGAGGCGGGCTCAATTGCTTTTTCACCGACTTGAAGAGTATTTTGTTTTTTCTTTAAGTGGTCAAGTAAAAAGTTAACAAATCTCTGCATTTCATGATTAGCACGATATTTTTCCAAGTCTTGTCTGCATAATCGCAATGAATAGGGCGATATCTTATCTGAATTCACCTCCGTTGCGACGTCAATTATATTATGACACTCATCAATGACCAGAATAGAGTTCGCTAGTTCTTTTCCGAGAAATTGTATGAATGAATCGCGAATATAGGGATTAAAAACCCATTGGTAGTTACAGACTATTACTTTCATATTTGCCAATAGGAACTTGCTCAAAAAGTAGGGACATATTTGTTGCTCCTTACATAATACAATTAAACTGTCCGCATCAACGGGTTTACTTAAAATATCTGGAGAGATAAGCACAGGATTGTCGTGCTTATTCTTTTTATTTATAAGGTTTCTAAAAGGCTTACACGTCCCATTCTTCCTTAAATCACCGCATACAGCCATGGATTCCCTCGGAGAACCTTGTATTTCTAAAACTATCTTGTTAAGGCACATTTCATTCCTTCCTCGCATGGAAAGGCCGTTTACTTTTTTCTCTGACGAATTATGAGATAGATATTGTGAAACTTTCTTTAATTCCCGTATTACCCGTGAATTTTGAGCGTGAGTTCGACATAAATATATGATTTTTAGATCTTCTTCAATGGCTAAGGGAAGTAAGGCACTTAACGCAATAATGGTCTTTCCTGTCCCATTAGGAGCTGATAACAAAATATTTTTTCGTTTTCTGGCACTTTCCTCTATTTGTTTTATGATCTTTTCTTGAGACGTCCTAAAACTCGGATAAGGAAAATATTGTGCATAGTTCATATTGACTTCATTTAATATACTGTTCCAAATTTGATATTTATAAATTGATTATAAGTTTATCTATTTTTAGTTTAATATAGTAGAGTTTTTTCCATTAGGTTTTTATATTACTGGCAAGATTGCTTAATTCAATAAAATTTCAATACAACTTTAATCTTCAAATTGATGTAAATTTAAGTATTTGATATATGATTATTAATAAAAAGAAAAAATTATTTTGGAATTCGATGTTATAACAAATACACATACTTTTGGTTTGGTATCTAACAATGGGTTCAGACTATTATTTATCCCTTAAACAGCTATTTACTGAGAGCTTGGTAGGAAATATAATACTGTTTATCATCTTATTCCTTCTTACCCTTGCGCAAGATTGGGTAAATATTTTTCTGTTTATTTTTCCTATTATTACCTTTTCGTTTGCACTATTCTTTAAAATAATCGAAGTAAATAAATGGAGAACTCATTTTGAGGATAGCCCTATTGTCTATAACCCAATGGGTTCAGAAAAAAATAATGCAAATCGATTTAACCTGATATCCCTATTACTTTTAATTTTTCTGCTTTGGATGGGTTACGAATCGCTCATACACCCCCAATTAATGGACACTTATCATTTCTTTTTCATAATAATCTATTTCTTTCTTTACACCTTTAGTTTTTTCATTTTATTTTTTGATATTTGGAAATATAGTCAAATAAAGTTAAAATACAGAAAAGAAAATACCGAATTTCCCGATGAAACGGAAAATTATGAGAAGATTGTGCGATTTCTGAAGATTAAACAGTTTCGAATAGTTTCTTACGTCAATTTAGGAATTTTCCTTGGATTAAACGGAATACATATAATTTTCTTGTTTCTTACCTATTTCGGAATACTCCCTGGGTATAACATAATATTACCCGGAACTGGGTTAGAGAACTCATCCCCCCTTACTTTGCCACTCAGCTTCTTTTTTGCACTAATAATCTCTCCGACATATACTATTCCTCTGCTAACCCTAATATACAAGGACATTAACCAATTAAGAATTGAGCATCTCGAAGATATTATTGAAGATTTTACTAAAAATATGCGAATTCTAATCTTAGAAAACTTTCAGATCTTAAATAAAAACCTATTAAACGACTTAGATATGGATGAGTTCATTAAAACGATGGAATTAAGGAAAAGCTTTCGAGACTATGTCACACAGCGTCGGGTGAAATCGGTTAAGGATAAGTATAAGACGGGTCGCGATGTCAGTGAACGCTCTCAAGCTGAAAGTGAACACAGAGAGGAGGAAGGGGAATTAGAGGAAAGAAGCGAGGAAGATCGGCGAAAGGAGGAGATGAAGGATATTCTCAAAAAAGAAGAAGGCGAAACGCAGGTTTATAAGAAAAAGGAAAAAGTTAAGGTCAAGTTCACCCCTAAACAAGAAGAAAAGGTTAAAGAGCGCCCAAAGAAAAAGAAAAGGAAGAAAATCGTATCTGCTCCTAAAAGGGAAGAAAGAGAAAAGGAAAAAGCCAAAGAAATACGCCAAAAAATTAGAAAGGAATCTACAAAGAAAGCCGAGAAGCCAAGTGAATCGGAGGAATTTCACGATAAGAACAGAGAACATAGGGAATGGATGAGAAAACAAGCCGTGGGTTCAATTCTAACCATCAATAAAAAGGAGGGGCGGCGAAAATGCCCTAATTGTGAGGAGGATCGAAAGCAAATAATCCACGAGAGTATCGATAAGAACAACATAATAATGAGTTCCCCACGAATTTATGGAAAGAAGTATAAGTGCGGGCGCTGTGGGACCGAATGGCGTGAAGTATAATGGGTATTGAATCTAGTATTATCAGATATTCCATAATAAAAGGGCCTTTGCCTCTCTTTTTAGCGTTTTTTTTGTTTTTTTACTTATTCTTTTGTTTTTTCATAAAATTTTTATTTTTTGATACCTTCACTACTAATAATAGTGGAATAGTTGTCAACTAATTAACTAATTTTTCATACCATAATTAATTTTAAAATTAAAATAATATACTAAAAAATGTTTTCTTCTAAGCAAATTGAAAAAATTAAGTTCGGTTTACTTTCGCCTGAAGAAATCCGGAAGATGTCCAGCGCGCGTATAATTACCGCTGACACATATGACGAGGATGGCCTTCCCATTCCTTCTGGATTAATGGATCAGCGATTAGGCACTATTGAGCCCGGACAACGATGCCAAACATGCGGTAATCTGGTTACAAAGTGCGATGGTCATTTTGGGCACATCGAGCTTGCAAGACCTGTTATTCATGTAGGTTATGCGAAAAAGATTCTAAAAGTATTAAGATCAATATGCCCTGAATGTTCACGATTAATCCTTTCCGAAGAAGAACGAAAGGAGTTTCGAGATAAACAGACCAAACATCGGCAGATTTATCATGAGGGCGATGAAGAGATAACAAAAATCGTGTTCAAACGGGCACGAAAAAATAAAGTATGTCCTTTCTGTGAAGCAAGAAAGAAGAAAGTAATCCTCGAAAAACCCACTACATTTTATGAAGAGGAAGAAGAAAAAGGGTCACAGAGACTCACACCTATTGAGATCCGAAAGCGTCTGAAAAAGATGACCGATACAGACCTTCGTATTCTGGGCATTAACCCCAAGAACGCAAGGTTGGAATGGGTTATTTTTACGGTCCTTCCGATCCCCCCAGTATGTTCTAGACCTTCAATCACGCTCGACAGCGGAATTCGCTCTGAAGATGATCTAACCCATAAGCTTGTCGATGTTATCAGGATTAACCAAAGGCTCCGGGAAAATATTGATGCTGGTGCCCCGCATTTAATCGTGGAAGATTTATGGGAATTATTACAATATCATATAACAACTTATTTCGATAATCAAGTATCTGGAATCCCCCCCGCCCGGCATCGTTCGGGACGGGCTTTAAGAACGCTTACACAGAGATTAAAGGGAAAGGAAGGAAGGTTTCGAAGTAACTTAAGCGGAAAACGAGTAGACTTTTCTGCTAGAAGTGTTATATCACCCAATCCCTATATTAGTATTAATCAAGTTGGAGTACCCCGGAAGATTGCTAAGATATTGACAATTCCGACCAATGTGAACAACTGGAATATAGAGGAAATGAAACAGTTGGTCATTAACGGTCCAAACAAGCATCCCGGCGCGAATTATATTATTAGGAATGATCGCAGACGTATCGATCTAAGGTATGTTAAAAATAGGAACGTAATCGCGGACATGCTCGAAGCCGGCTACAGCGTTGAGCGCCATCTTAACGATGGAGATCTCGTGCTTTTTAATCGGCAACCCTCGCTTCATAGAATGTCCATTATGGCTCACGAAGTTCGGATTCTAGACGGAAAAACGTTTCGGCTTAATTTAGCTGTCTGCCCTCCTTATAACGCAGATTTCGATGGAGATGAGATGAATCTTCATGTGCCTCAAAGCGAAGAAGCGAGAACGGAAGCCGAATTGTTATTAAAGGTACAAGAACATATCTTATCTCCGCGGTTCGGCGGACCTATTATGGGAGGGATTCAAGATTTTATCTCAAGCGTATTTCAATTCACCAGTTTAGATTCTCTTTATAATACAAAAGACACCTTAAAACTTCTCTATATGGGAGGAGTATTCGAGGAAAACTCTGATTTTGATATCAACGATCTGGAACCTTACGTGAAGGAGCCCGAACCCTTATACTCGGGAAAGCAGATATTTAGCCAATTATTACCTTCTGACTTAAACCTAAAAGTGAGAAGTAAATTTTGTAAAAGATGCTTCTCACAAGCCGGCGAGGAATGCAAAAAAGAAGACTGCGAATTTGACGCCTATGTCTCGATTGAGAATGGTGAATTGGTCACGGGAACCATTGATGAGAACTCGTTTGGCGCAATGCAGCCGAATTCAATCCTCCAGCGAATAATCAAAGACCACGGAAATACGAAAGGCAGGATATTTTTAGATAATTCCATGAGGATGTTATTGTATGTTATTAGGCAGAACGGGCTTACGATGGGGCTCGATGAGGTATTCGTGAAGGGTGAAGCCTTCGAGAGGATCCAGGAAGTATTGCGGAACTCCACGGCAGAATCAAATCGTTTAATTAAAGGGTTTAGAGAACATGATACGTCTGTGTTATCGCGGGCACCTGGTCGCTCGCTGAAAGAAACTTTAGAGCTCAAAATCCGGCAGATTCTCGCGGATGCCCGTAAGAAAGCAGAAGAGATAGCCGCAGAATATATTGGAGATGATGCCCATTCGGTAATCATGACGAAATCCGGAGCCCGGGGAAACATACTTAATCTCGGACAGATGTCGGCCGTTGTTGGGCAACAAGCAATCAGAGGGGAGCGAATTAATAGGGGATACTCATCCCGAACCCTCCCTCATTTTAAAGTAAACGACCTTTCCCCCAAGGCAAGGGGATTCGTTGAACAATCCTATCGGAACGGATTGAACCCATCAGGCTTTTTCTTTCACTCTATGGGAGGGAGAGAGGGCCTTGTAGATACGGCGGTGCGAACCAGCACCTCAGGATATATGCAACGGCGCCTAGTCAACGCACTCCAAGATATGGTCGTAGAGAACGATGGAACGGTAAGGAATTCAAGTAATAACATCATTCAGTTTAAGTACGGAGACGATTCCATTAATCCCCAAACGACAGATCATGGTGATGCTGTAAATCTGGATATTTTAATGTTTCAAGCCAAAAGCTTAAATCCGGACGAAATCGAAGAGGAACGAGAAAAAATGAAAGCAGAGAAAGAGGAAAAAGCTAAGGCTAAAAAGGAAAAAGCTAAGGCTAAAAAGGAAAAAGCTAAGGCTAAAAAGGAACCTAAAGCAAAAGAAGAAAAGAAAGAAGAGCCGAAGGAAGATACGGGGATTCCCGATGAAGAGGAATTACGAATTATATTTGAAGATGAGACCGGTAAGAATGCCGTGTGGCGCGGCAGAGTAACCAAGCAATATAAGGAATGGAAAGAAGAACAATATGGAATTAGTTAACATATTCATTTATTTCTTTTATATTAATTTTATAACGTTATAATTTTTACAATATTAAAAAACCTATAATAAAAAGGACATTAAAAGTATGGCTAAAGTTACCCAAGAGTTTTTAGAAGGACAATTAGAGGAATTGCATGAGGATGGGATTCCAGAGGACTTAATTGATAAAATACGGAAAAGAGTTAATCAGGAGCAGCAAGAGGGTGAGGGTCTCGAGGAGGAACAGCTTTTGTATTTTATCAACAAGATATTTATTAATTATCATAATACCGTGGTAGAAACGTCAGAACCCGTTGGAACAATCGCTGCTCAATCCTTAGGCGAGCCTGGGACCCAAATGAGTATCCCTGGTACGGAGAGGGTAATAATAAGGGAGGGAAAGTCCACAAGAGTACTAAAAATTGGCAACTTTGTGGATGGCTTGTTCTCAAAAAGTCGCTCTGTTTTACTGGACAAGGAAAGCGAAGTATTAAACTTGGACCCCCATAAATTTAGCGTACCCTGTGTTGGGCATGATGAAAAAGTACACTGGGGAAAACTACGTCAAGTAAGTAGGCACCCCGTTAACGGCGAAATCTTGAAAATAACAACACGCTCAGGAAGAAAGATTAAAGCCACTCCATCGCACTCTTTTTTGAAGCGTGAAGGGAACAAAATTAAGCCAATAAGGGGAACTCAATTAAAAGTTGGAGATAGGATCCCTTTAATAAGATCCCTTCCCTTGGAAGATCCGCTAACCCAAATTTCGGTTGAAATCTATATTCCTAAGACCGAAGCTTGGTACGGTTCAGAATTGGCTAAGGCAACCGAATCATGGAATCGACTTGGGAGGGAATGGAAAGAGGAATATAACGTAACCTATACCGTTCCAGTTAAAGAAGATGCCCTCAGAATAGCCTTTAAGTCCGAGAAATCCGAGTTATTGACAGAGGGATACCTATATCCCAAGGCCTTTTCAAATACCGATATTAGAATCCCCGAATCCTTCCCTTTAAATAACCTATTCGGATGGTTTTTGGGGGCTTATCTTGCCGAAGGGACGAATGCCGGTAGCTATGTATCGATAGCAAATGTAGATGAGAATTACCAAGCTCGGGTGAAGTCTTTTGCCGACATTCTTTCGATTTCATGTCGGGTTAAGGAGGATACGGGAGAATACGGCCCGAGCGAATCCGTTTGTTTGTCATCCTCGCTATTAGCACTATATCTCGAACGGATGTGCGGAAAAGGTGTCGCAGATAAGTTTTTACCCGAGTGGGCGATTAATGCCCCTGAAGAATTCGTTTCCGGACTTCTCCAATCCTATTTTGACGGAGACGGGAGCTTTTCGGTCAAGAGAAAGCAGATCCGCGCGGGGAGCAAATCAAAAGAATTACGAGATGGCATTTGCTTGCTATTAACACGACTTGGAATTTACTCATCAAAGTACAAAGAAAAAAATCAATACACATTAAAAATCCCCGGTAAATATGCTCCCCTTTATAAGCAAAAGGTTGGATCCCTGATTCCTAAAAAGAGAACCGCGTTAGAGCAGATGGCCATTTCTGAGAATGATAAAGACATAAGTTATGATATCATTGATATGATCCCCGGATTTGAAAAGATTTTAAACGATCTACGCATCAAATTGAAAATCGATAGTCATTCATCCATCGCAGCAAGCATTAGAAAAGCCACTAAAAAGCAAGAAATAGGGAGGCAAACATTAGACCGCTATATCACTATTCTTAAAGAAGAAGCAAGGCGAAAGGATGTCGATATTGAAAATGAGCTTGATATATTGGAGCGCGCATTAAATAGCGATGTGATTTGGGATCAAATAACCGGTATAGAGTTAGCTAAATCTCCCACCCATCTCGTCTATGATTTCTCGGTGATAGGATGTGAGAACTTTTCAACGGCAGAGGGGTTATTAACCCATAATACCCTCAGAACGTTTCACTACGCGGGAGTAGAGGAGTTTTCGGTCACACAAGGGCTACCCCGCTTGATTGAGATTGTTGACGCCCGAAGATTTCCCTCCACTCCGAATATGACTATTTTCTTAACAGAAGAATACAGAAGTGATAAAGAAAAAGCAATTCAAGTCCACAACCGCATAGAACAACTTCGCATAGAACAAATTAGCTCAGAAGTCGATCTAGATTTTGTAAATTGGAATATCGTAATTAACCTTATTCCAGAGATCTGCGAAACGAAAAACATCGACATCGAATCGATCCCTAAACTCTTAAAGCGCTTCAAGAAAAAGGGAACCATTAAACGGGACGGTAATAATATCATAATAAACCCTAAAATCGAAGATCTACAGAAACTTCAGAAGATACGCGAAAAGATCCTTAAAAAGGTCGTGAAGGGGATAAGAGGGATCAATAGGGGATTACTAACCCCCGCCGATGAGAATGAGGAAGAATGGGTTATTAAAACGGAGGGTACAAATCTCTCAGGTGTAATTCAGATTGAGGGCGTTGATGCAAGCCGGACTGTGTCCAACCACCTCCATGAAGTCGAGGAATTATTTGGAATAGAGGCAGCACGTAATTTAATTATCAATGAAGCGAAATCGGTTCTCAAGCAACAAGGATTAGATGTAGACCTACGTCATCTGTTAGTTCTTGCCGATTTGATGTGTAAAACCGGAACAATTCAATCTATCGGCCGACATGGTATTTCTGGGGCGAAAGATTCGGTATTCGCCAGAGCAGCCTTCGAAGTGACGGTCAATCAGTTATTAAACGCAGGAATATATGGAGAAGAGGAGCAACTTTTAGGGATCCCAGAAAACGTAATTGTGGGTCAAATTGCTCCTATCGGTTCCGGAAGGGTTCAAGTGCGCTTCGATCTCGACAAGAATTTGGAATTGATTAAAAACAAACAAAGTTAAGGGTTTAACCCAAACCTTCATTCTTTAAAAACCACATGTAATAAAACATTAAAAGAATCACACATTAAAAGAACTATCAGTACTTAGTTTATATATTTTTATTAAATACATAGCGATGATATTATGGCTGATGAGAAGAAGTTTAAGGAAATAGATTTATCCCGCAAAAAAAAGAAAGTCTTTGACGTTAACTTGAACATTAAGGTCGCAATGGAAAGCGGCGAAATAATTTATGGAAAGAATCAAGTGCTTAAGCATCTACGGCAAGACAAGTTTGAAATGTTAATCACCGCAAATAATTGCCCTTATAATTTAATGAGCGAGTTAAAGTATTATAATGAACTGACGGAAGATGAGATATTTATATATCAATATAAAGGGTCCAGTTGGGATCTTGGATTAGCACTGGGAAAGCCTTATATGATTTCTATATTAGGCGTAAAAAATTTCGGTGATTCCGACTTGAAAAAACTTTTAAAAGAACGGGCAAATTAATTAATTATAATTCAAAGACGTAACTAAAAATGCTAGAGAAGGACATTAAGAAGAATATTACACTCGACAGGAAGTCTATGGAACTTATTTCATTGTTTAACAATATCTCGGGGGCGATAATTAAGGACTGCATTCTTTACGATACCCCAGACGACCCCGAGATTGTCATCATTTTTCTCGTGAAAAAGAACGATGTAGGAAAAGCGATTGGGAGAGACGGAGAGCATGTGAAGGATTTAACCTCAAAACTTAATAAAAAGATCGACGTGATCCCCTTTTCCGATAAATTAGAACGATTTATTAAGAATATTCTGAATACAACGAAAAACAGTATTCACGTGAATAGTATAGACATAAAAGAAGCGAAGAACGGGAAGCGGACGGTTGTGATTTCGGTGCCCCAGAAAGATCGCGGGAAGGCAATTGGAAAAGGAGGCTCCATGATTAAAAAGACCAAGATGCTGGTTATGCGCCATTTTCTCGTTGATAACGTAATTATCGACACGCGGTCTTAATATTGCTAGGAAATAGTCTATCTTTTAACCTTATTCTATTAAAAGTACATATTTATGAGAATCTCACTTATTAAAATATAAAACCCAACGATGAATGAACAAGATATTATCTCTTTCCGGGACGCGAAACTTATTAGGCAAGACATTAATATATAGAATATATCGTATGGCAAGCAGTTAACAGCAAGCAGTCCTTTAGATTAGTAATTTACTATGCGATTCATCTGACCCCTAACGGAGTGAGTTTTCTCGCATTAAAAATGATAAATTTTAAGTTAGAAGAATAATTATTTGTATATGCAAATTTAAACTATAAACTATAAAATATTAGATCTATTATGCCTAAAGGATTATACGCAGCTCGGAAATTGAAGGAAAACCGAAAGAAATGGCGTTGGTCGAAAACACAGTATAAACGTAAGAAGTTGAAATTGAAGCAGAAAGCCGACCCCCTGGAAGGCTCCCCCATGGCCTCGGGAATCGTATTACAGAAAGTAGGAAGGGAAAGCAAGCAGCCTAATTCGGCGATTCGGAAATGTGTCAGAACTCAACTTAAGAAGAACGGAAAGACAATTACCGCCTTTTTGCCAGGCGACGGCGCCTTGAATTTTATTGATGAACACGACCGTGTCCTCGTCGAAGGAATCGGCGGGGCGAAAGGGAGGGCAGTTGGCGATTTGCCCGGCGTCAGGTGGAAGGTAATTAAAGTCAATGGAGTAAGTTTAGAAGGGCTAATAAAAGGAATTAGAGAGAAACCATTAAGATAAGGTAATCATATGTCAGAAAGATCACACGTTAAACTATATAACAAATGGAGTTTCGAGGATGTCGAGGTTCATGACTGGACACTCGAGCGATATATTAATTTAACACCTATTATAATGCCCCATACAGCGGGCAGGCACAATAAGAAAACATTCTGGAAAACAAAGAAGGTATCTGTTATTGAACGATTTATCAACAGATTATTATCTCCTGGATTTATGGGTTCAAAAATAAAGGGAGAAAAAAGTTCATACCATTCTGGGAAGAAGAATCACATTTTAAAGACCTTAAAAACCGCATTTACGATTATCGATATAAAATCCGGGAATAATCCGATTCAAGTCTTGGTGGATGCGATCTGTTATACGGCCCCCAGAGAGGAGGTAACCAGAATTTCAATGGGCGGAATCTCCTATTCTTCTGCTGTGGACGTTGCGCCACAAAGACGCGTCGATTTAGGAATTAAATTCCTTGTCCAGGCGATTGGAAAGCGCGCCCATAATAACATCAAATCATATGCGGAAAACATTGCCGAAGAACTTATGACAGCAGCTCAGAATAGCCAGAAATCGAATGCCATAAAGAAAAAAGACGAAGTCGAGCGAATTGCGATATCGGCTCGTTAAATTATTTTTATTAAGAAGTTCTACTTTCTTTTACTGTTAGATATCCATTCTCATTATTATCCTACCTGTAAATTGAATTTAGGTCCATTGCTTATGCTTTATGGTTTTAGAACAGGTTAATCCTCGGTAAAACAAATAAATATAAATCATCTTGATGAGGCAAATGGAATATATTACTAGTCCGGTCATTAATGTAATATTTCAAAGGGATATTTAATTTCTATGATTCAGATATCACGTGGATATTATTAGGTTTATTTAATTATGGAATTCATCCAAAAGGTTTATAAAGAATAAAAAAACATATTATTTTAGAAGCTTTTTTAGACAATGTTATACTTCTAATAAAATTTAAGGATGTGTCCGACAAAATTACTACACTTTTGGAACAACAGTTAAAAACGTTAGGACAGAAGGTGAGGTTAGATATATTAAAGGACCTTTATGGGGCGGAGAGGCCATTGGCATTTTCCGAGCTTCAGAGGCGTTTATCTTTAGATCCTTCTGTAATTAACTTAACATACCATCTAAAAAACCTAAAAGAGGTTAATCTCATAGAAACACCTTCAAAAAAGTACAGAATCACACAGATGGGAACAGAGATTCTACAAAAGGTTCTGGCGATTGAAGATATCCTTAACGAGAGGGATAAGCAGAGAATGATCCGAACGTCTCGATATTCAACTGAGTTCTTTGATCTCAATAATATTACGGATTATTTAGTGCGTGAATCCGATATGAATCCGCTCTTAGCGGAAAAGATTTCAAAGCTTGTCAGAAAAAAATTATCACACACGAATATTAAATACCTCACTACCCCTTTAATAAGAGAATTCATCAATGGGGTCTTAATACAAGAGGGATTTGAGGAGTATCGGCATAAATTGACGCGCTTGGGCGTGCCACCGTATGACACGCTAAAAATGTTCAATAATTCGTCAACCCATCCGAATTCCTTTATAACTAGGCTGGGTGCGGAGGCTTCGGAGCAGTTTTTACTATTAAATCTATTACCCAGAGATTTGGCAGATTTATATTTGTCAAAAAAGCTCGTTTTATTGCATTTGGAAACATGGGCGCTAAAACCCCTGAGTTGCTTTTTAAATACCGGAGAATTGTTAAAATCAATCATAGAAGAGAGTCACGGAACCGAAACAAAAAAGAATCATACATCTTATCCCTCTCTCTCAAGAAACATTTTAGAATTTATAAGGGTCTTAAATAATTTGGGTTCATATGTATCTAACGATCTTTTACTCTATAACTTTGATGATATCTTTCCTCTTATTGATTGTAAACGCGATTCATTTACCTTTGTTTTAAATTTACTGCATTCACATCTCTCTTTATTACATAAAACGATTCAACCATGTGTAGATTTAGCGTTTAATTTCGGTCAAAATTCTAACTTAAGCCAACAATTCATCAGAAATATTATTACACCCCTTAAAAACCAATTAATGGTCTCACCACAATGCTGGTGCCCGCAGCTCTTTTTGGATTATTCTGGCCTTGAGAGTGTGGATGATGTTTTGAATTTTTTCAATTTTTCATTTGATAAATACCCCGAAGAGTTGATCTTTTATAAGGATAACGCCAATTTATTAAATCGCGCTTTCATCAGTCCTTTTAGGGGGGATTTTGAGTCTTGGGGCTCATTTATATTAGATAAAATTTTTATCAATTTATATGACATTGCATTAGAGGCAGACCAAAACGATGATGCGTTTCTTTCCATCTTAGAGCGAAGATTAAACGCAACCTTCCAAATCTTCTCCTATAAAGAGCATTTCCTTGAAAAAAGATTTAAAAACTTAGCAAATTGGAATAGATTCATTGAAAAATACTTTGATATCAATTCAAATACTTGGATAAGAGATTCATTGAAATCTATTAGTTTCATTGGGCTCAATGAGGCTGTCAAAGTGCATTGCGGGTTAGAACTTGATAGGATTAAGGAAAGCGAAGACTTTGCTATTAGAATTGTAAAATTTATGAAAAGACTTATTTCTGAAAAAAATCAAATTTCTAATACTAATTTTTGTCTTACACAACCTCATAATGGGAAATATCTTAAACATTTCAAACCTAAAAGACAATTCAATATGTCAAACCAACTAAAGGGGGTTTCTTATAAATTAATTAGGGAATCGAGTAATTTAAGTTTGGAAAATCATATTCTTCTGTTTAAAAAATTTAACTCGATTCTTGACGGGGGCGGGTTATTGGGCTTTTTAATCGATCATAGTCACGCTCAGGACAAGCGACAAATCATAGAAACATTTTTTAAACATAACCCATCTGCTTTCCAGATCAAACGAAATAGAGATAGAGTATAATCCACTTGTATTGTAATAAAATAATAATAATGAGTTAAAATTTAGTTATTCTTTTAAAAGTTCAGCAAGAATTGCTTTTCGCATATCTAATCCATAGCGTGTCTGTTTAAAATAGATAGCTTTTTCAGAAGCGTCTATAATTGGGGGTATTTCATTTATTCTTGGCAATGGGTGTAGCAATCTGAAATTATCCTTTGTTTTTTCTAGGTCTTTTTCTGAAAACACATAAAAGTTCTTTACGCGTTCATATTCCTCCACGTCTACAAATCTTTCCTTTTGTATTCGAGTCATGTATAATACATCCAACACATCAAGAATATCACGGTAATTTTTTATTTCTTTGAATTTAGTTTCCCGTTGGTGATAGAGATAGTTCTTATACCGGTTTCGCATTTTTAATTCATCAGGACTTATGAAGTAAATATTGACCTTAAAGTTTGATAATAACATTGCAAGAGAATGAACCGTTCTTCCGTACTTTAAATCCCCCATAATTCCAATACTCAAGCCATCAAAAGGGCCGACCTCCTCTTGAATGGTCAATAGGTCTAAGAGTGCTTGAGTTGGGTGCTCTTTACTTCCAGAACCAGCGTTGATGATGGGAATGTTTGCAAATCGGGAGGCCATTTTTGCTGCCCCTTCCATTGAATGGCGTAAAACAATGCAATCACAATAATTCTCTACTGTTCGTATTGTATCTGCCAAACTTTCTCCTTTTTTGATGGATGAGACCTTCTCTGTCTGAAATCCAATCACACCTCCCCCAAGTCGGTGCATAGCAGATTCAAAACTTAATCTTGTTCTCGTTGAGGGTTCAAAAAACAGTGTAGCTAATATCTTATTCGAAAGGATCTCAGAACTCTTAACAGATATCATCTCGTGTGCTCGTTCGAGAAAATATTCAATATCGTCTCTGTTAAAGTCTCTAGCGCTTATGATACCCTTTTTAAACTTTTCACTCATCATAAAAATAAATTTTAGTTTTGTATTTTATTAAGTCTCTTTATTTTTTATTCTTTGTTATTAGATTATTTTTTTATCCATAAAAAATAATAAAATTTAGAAAGAAAAATTCATTTTAAAGATTAAACAAATAGATACTTATGGTTGATAAGAATTGAAATTTCCTAAATCTGTGAATAGATATTGTCCGAAGTGTAGGAAACACACGAAGCATGAAGTATCACTTTATAAAAAAGGTAAGGAACGGACAATGAACCATGGGCGACGGCGTGTTAATAGAAAAAAGAAAGGATATGGCTCATTCCCCAAAGAAATTTTCAAAAAGAACGCCAAGATTAATAAAAAAAGTTTGCCGATTTTTGAGTGTACTGATTGTGGGAATAAACATTACGGTAAAGCCTACAGGGTTCGTAAATTCGAACTTCAACAGGTCTAATTTCCCAAAAAATATTGAAAAACTATTTTTATTCTAAGGAAATTACGCCTATATTTAAAAAATTCATTATCTAATTTTCAATAACCGAAACGTTCTCTTATAAGGTTAATCAGAAATTCAAATAGTTTAAATCTTTTAGTATCTTTTAGTATTTAATTAACCTAATTTATAGAAAAGTTAATTACATATAAAAAGAGCATTATGAGAGGTGAGACCTACAATGAGTGAGTTCCCGTTATATGACGATGTTGGAAGTTTTCCCTTGCCGAATAGTGTTTCCAAGGAGAAATACACCAACTATTACTGGAAGGCATATCAAACTTATCTAGATAATGGAATAGAATCACTTTTAGACAAAGAAGATATAATTGAATCATTTATTGAACCCTTTATTGAATCCTTTAAGCTTAAATTTAATGCCGGGGTTGAGGTCATAAATTATCCCCAGCACGTCGACATGTATAACCAATTTTT
Source organism: uncultured archaeon (assembly GCA_964505645.1). Taxonomy (GTDB): domain Archaea; phylum Asgardarchaeota; class Lokiarchaeia; order Sigyniarchaeales; family SOKP01; genus TEKIR-8. The sequence goes on from CAZDJH010000006.1 coordinate 28,186, forward strand.
AGGTCCTCTAAAAGATTATGAATGTGAACCGGCATTAATAAAAGAAGATAAGGCCATTATTGTCGAAAATGTGATCTTAGAAAAATTTGCTAAAGAATTCTATGAAAAAAACCAAGAACCATTAAATGTTAAGTTGTGCATTACTGGGCCCATAGAATTGTATATTAAACGCCGAGATTTTACCATCTATGCGGACTTGGCGTTAAATTATGCAAAAACAGTAAATAGGTTCTTAAAAAATTCAATATATAATACCAAATATATAAAAACTACTACCGTATCAATTGATGAGCCTTCATTTGGGTTTGTAGATCTAGTAAATGTCAGTAATGATGAATTAATTTCGATTTTCGATAAAAGCTTGGAATATATTGAGTGTACAAACCAAATTCACCTTCATACTTTAAATCTTTCAAGAATCCCGTTGCAAACTGAAAATATAAATGTATTGACCTG
>CAZDJH010000007.1:0-27029 GCA_964505645.1 uncultured archaeon
ATTCTTAATTCTTAATTCTTAATTCTTAATTACGCTTTTTATTGAGATAACCTCATAAGCCATATTTTTAAAAACCAATCAAAATAACGCGGATTATGATTATTGGGTTTTTTATGAATTAAATTTTTTATTCAATTCATCTAGGGCATTCCCAACTGTTAGATTCGATAATTTCCGTGCTTCCTGGATGTGTTCTGAACAAAACCATTCTTTCCAGGGGGGGTGTCCCACGAAACCTTTCTTTCTACTCTTTCGTTCCCATTTTTTATCAGATTTCGATTTTGCAAAAGAAACTAAACCCATTTCATCTGGTTCCATGCTTTCTTTTCTACAGACGGCGCAAATTGGAGGTCTCATAACTATTATTAGAGTATTTTATGTTTTTTATATTTAATAACTATTAAGCTTCTATTTAGGCCTTACCTATGCCCCTTGTATAGTTCTAATAATCAAACATAGGCACATCACAATATATTAAATTAATATTATAAAATTAACTAAAAAAAAGGAAAATTAAAGAATTGGGATACTTTAATTACAGTTTGAGTGATTCTCTAATAGGTCTTCGTTCGTTTTACCCATTTTCACGGCAAGCTCGGCGATAACCGCGTCCAAATAGGTAAATGCGATCTGCTCGAATTGGGTGCCTTCCGGAGTTAATACCGCATGATTTTCGTCCGTACGGTCCATTTTTGTTCTCCCAAGTATTTTAATGGTAATGTCGCCTACTCTTCCGATGATTGAGGAAGGATGACTCGTAATGCACACAATCGCGTGAGGCTTAACGGTGTTAACATAATTCTTAAGAAGACTTACGACAATTGAAGTTGTTCCCGAGCCTGAAAGCACAATCAAAATATCTTTTTTTCTAAGCTTCGGAAGATTTCCTAAGTTTGTCACCATAAACACATCGGCTCCAAGATGAACAAGACGAGTCGCAAAACACTGAAGGATGAATGCACTTCTCCCAGAGGCCAATAAAAAGAATCGTCGCTTATTCACAAGCCCGTCATGAATGATATTAATAAATTTTTGCGTATATTTAAAATTTTGATCGATATGCTCCATGTTTTCTTTAAGATTATTCATAATTAACTCCATTGCTTGAAATAATATCCGTTTTTCCAAACTTGGGGCCTCAGCGGGGGAGATCTCAATTTTATCTGCCATTAATAAGCACTACTATTTTCTTTATCCTCTTAGAATAAATATATTATTAATATAAATTGTATAATGTTAAATTTGAAATAAAGTTTATAAAAGAAATTATTAATCGGAAATTAGGAAGGCTATTAATTATTCTTGAAAGGCTTCTTAACTTTCATAAAAATTGTTTTTTAATATGTTTTTAGATATTCATAATGGCCATTGAAGTAAAGACTTTACCAAATTCATTTTCGACAAATCACCGCGCGTTAACTTTCCCACAACACTTTCTCTTCCCAAGATTCCTTTTAATACCCTCCGCAGCAACCGTTTTTCTTGGTCGTATTCCTCTTCTAAATCATCGTAGGTCTTATGGACTTTTTCATGTAACTCTTCAATTTCGGATAATTTTTCCCGTAAGAACTCTCTACCTTTAAAAATACCCCTACTACTGGTAAAAATTGTGAGACTTTTCATTCCTTTCGTGTAATTATAGAGCCTGTGTATTGAATTGTATATTTCAGATATATCTTCTTGAATATCACTTGCCTCACCAAAAAGCATTCGATATTTTGATTGCACACCATCCGCCACAAATGCCCATTCGTATACCCTTTCTATCAATGCTAACTGGTACGGTGCATGTCCTGGCATGGGAAACGGCTCGAACTCATATGATTCCGAATCTGACATTATCACATCCGGTATCTCTTCTGCATTAACGGGCAATCGCTTATCTCCCCACGTCATTTGCCGATATCTGGGATAAGTATATTCTTCCTTTAAAAGAGGAATGGATTGTTTATGGGCATAAATGGGGATATCGAACCCCTCTTGAAGCATATGGGCACCTCCGCAGTGATCCTCGTGAGTGTGAGTTAGTATGCATTTGATATTGTATTCATTGGTCAGCGGTTTTATGAAATCTCTCAGCTCAACCACACTTGCGGGAGCTCCACTATCGATCAAAATACCATCAATGAAAAAGCATGATGTGAAGAATGGAGTGGGGATTAATTCATTATCGGACGCCCACTTCCACTCTATTACCTCGCCATTCTCGTGTTTTTTTATTTTTATAACCATTGTTTTTCATTAATCTATATTTCCTTAAGAAATTTCTTTAAATTCTAACCACGGAAGAGGAATTGAGATTATGTAAAAAATAATATAGATATTAAATTCTAACCACGGATGGGGAATTGAAATTTTAGACGCGTAAGATGGAACATTACATGCTAATAATAAAATATTTAGACAAAATTCTTTGAAAAGTGATTTATTGAGCATTTTTAAGGAGTACTATAAAGTTGCTTCCCTTCGTGTAATCTCCCTCTACGCGATTTTTGACCCTTATTTGCCCATTGTAAATCCCTATGATCTTTCTTACCAAGGATAAGCCAATTCCCATCCCTCGAGCTTTCTCATTCTTATAATTCCTACTAAATATCTTTTTTTTCTGATCATTGGGAATTCCGATTCCATTATCGATAAATTCAATTTTAGTATGAGGTCTTGTTCCTAGCAAAACCAAGGAGCATTTTATCAGTAAGATCTTTTTTTCCGAGGTATTATGGGTAATTCCATTCAATAAAATGTTCTCAAACGCCTCGGTAAGAAGATCACCCCCAAGAACCATGTTGCGCTTCTTAAACGGCTTGAATTCTATGAAAATGTTTTTCGATAGGGATCGATTCCGGATTCCAGAAATCGCTTCATTTACAATTTCGGTGAGATTCACCTTTTTTATCGGTAGAACTTGGTTTTCTATTGAGGCAAGCTTTTGTATGTTCAAAATTAGACTTGAGGCCCGTTCGATCTGCTTCTCTATAATCTGTGCCATTTCCCTCAATTCCTCGTCCTTCTGGAGGCTTTTTTCGGCTTCCTGAATATATTCAAAGGAGAGCTTAATGCTGTTGAGGATATTACGAATGTCGTGCGAAAGGATCTCCCGATAGAATTCCGCCCTGTTATACGCTTCCCGAAGCTTCGTAACGTCTCTTACAAATCCGCTAAAACCAACCTTGTTTCCCCGGTCATCATATCTCAAGTAAACCGAGGATTCGCCATACAGCTTCTTGTTATTCTTACTAATCAGTTCATATTCAAATGAGACATGCGTTTTTTCTGTTCGAAAAACCTTATTAAAAATTCGATATGCCTCTTTTGCCTTTTGCTCGGTCATAATATCGGCATAATTCATGTCCATTAATTCTTCTTGGGTATACCCCAGCATGTTACTGAGCGCTTGATTGAAATAGGTAAAGCTCCCGGCCAAGTCTACCTCAAAATATCCTTCCTTTGTGTTTTCTATAATATTACGGTATTTTTCCTCCGACTTTTTCAGCCTCTCTTCCGCCTTTACTCTTGCCGTGATGTCACGCACAAAACCCCTAAAACCTATTTTTTCACCGTTCTTATCACGTCGTAGGTAAATAGATGATTCGCAGTAGATTTTATCGCCCGCCTTGGTAATTAGGGTATATTGTGTCTTAAGATTTACCGAATCTTCGTTATATATCTTATTATAGACCTCAAAGATCTTTTTAGCTTCCCTTTCGGTCATATATTCTCTATAATTCATTCCGATCATCTCTTGAGGCTTATAACCCAAGATATCGGAGCATGCTGGATTGAAATACGTGAAGTTACCTTTTCGATCTATCTCGAAATAGCCCTCCTCGATATTCTCGATAATAGTACGGTATTCATGTTCAGATTTCTTTAACCTCCTCTCCGTAATGACCCTTGCGGTAATGTCCCTGGTAAATCCTAAAAAACCAATTTTATCCCCCTTGGAATCATAGCGCAAGTATATTGAGGCTTCCACATATAATTTATGGCCTTTCTTATCTATAAATTGATATTTAAAGCTTTTTCGAGCCTTTTCCGTCTTAAAGACTGTATTGAAGGCCTTGAAAGTCGCTTTCGCCTCTTCCTCGGTCATATGGTCCTTGTAACTGGTCCCGATCAGCTCATTTGTGGTGTAGCCGAACATATGGGCGTAAGACGGATTGGAAAATATGAAATTACCTAGTAAATCCACCTCAAAAATTCCTTCCTTCATAGTTTCAATAAGATTCTGGGGAATAGAAACGGTTTCCTTCCCTTCTTTTGGCTTTTCTTCTTGGCTATTCATGATTTCCTTCTTAACGAAATTTTTATATTTTAAAAATACTCTATGAACCGATGATATTAATTCATATGTATATTATAGATAATAAGTAATATAAGTTATGGAATTAATAATATATTGATCCATTGTTCCTTCGATATACCTCCAATATAATAACTTAGAACCTTAATAAACCCTAATTACTCTTATTTATTTTCAATAGTAAATTAAGTTTTTGATTTCCCTTAGTACATTTTTGAGTTCCCTTAGTACATTTTTGAGTTCCCTTAGTAAATTTTTGAGTTCCCTTAGTAAATTTTTGAATACTTGAGAATATTATCATGCCCCGTTTTCTTTATAGATAGATTTTGAGAGGGAGGATATTATATCACTTTTATTGAAATAGGGATTCTTTTAATGGGTTTCCAAACCTCTCGATAATTATGGTCAAAACTAATAACACAAAAGAGATGATATTATTATCTACCTTCCCATCAAGCAATTTTAGAGGGTTAAGTGCGGTCTGATCTCTGAGATTACAAAAAAGGGCAGGTGATAGGTTTTAAATATACCGAATAATTCAAAGATATGGTTTCCAAAGTAGAAACATAACGATAATTAAATTAAAGCGCGGTGAAACAGGTGACAAAGATACCTGTGATATGCCCTTTTTGTAAAGCTGTTGGAGGCGTTGACGTTCCAAGAAAGGATGTAAGGAAAAATGAAGGAGGCCTACTCAGGGTTCTCCTCGCACCCGAAATTATTTGCGAACATTGCTTTTTGATCTACGTGGACAACAATTTGAAAATTCGGAGTTATTTACCCATTGATAACCAATTAGGCATTTCACGACTAAGCCCTGTGAAGATCTTTCCCATGTAATGTGAGTACGACTTCTGGATGTCCTTTATGTCCATTATTCTTCTATCCAAGCTTTCTAAGTTTGGATATATAAACCTAAAGTAAAACCGTAAGAAATTATCGGATAAACTATATCGACCGCGTTTTGAGGTCGTACGTGCGGTAATGGGTATCTCCTTGCTAATGAATCCGACTAACTCTAATCTATTGAGATACTGCGGTAAGCTTGTAACGGGGATATGGGAATATTGGGCGATTTGGTTCAGCTGATTCTTTCCAAACGCAATTGCCTCCAAGATCGAAAAATATCTGCCCGAATTGAACAATTCATAGCGAAGTAAAAATTCTGCTTCATCCCGAATGAAAACTTGTTGCTCCAGTTCCCCTTGAAGCCATTTCCAAAAGGGGATTGTTATTCGATTGAGATAATAGGGAATACCTCCCGCAAACCCGTAGATATGTATTATTCCCTCTAAAGGGACCCGTGGAAAAAATTCCCTTAGTACATAGAATTTAAACGGCTGTAAATGGAGGGAGGCCGTCCTCCGAGCATATAACGGGCTCGGAGTGGATAGTCTGGGTTTTGAACTGGCGCATGGTAGATTGGCCATGATTTCGAATCGGCAAATTTAATCCCCTTATTTTGCAATTAGCTGTATTCTTCTAAGAGAATTGTTTTTAAAAAGCAATGGCTTTAGAGTTTTTATAAATAATTGCGTGCTAGAAATATGAGTAAAAAAAAAAAGAAATTAAAAGTATTGGTAAAAATCTTAAAATATTTTAACTATATTTAATTGACAGAAGCAAGTCGTCTTTCGTGATTTTCTTCCTGTTTGCGTGCATCGTAAATTTCTTAGCTTGTTCCGTTAGTGCAACTGCTCTCTTTTCGAGGTGGTCGATAAGTAAATCTACGGCATCTCGTGCAACGATAGACGCTCCTTCTTGTTTCATGAGTCTTCGAATCGGACTCCATGCAAACGTATGTTTTTTCTTTGCCATATTAATTTCATTCCTCCATTATTTTTTTTAAAGTTTAAGAATTTAAATTTTTATTTAAGTTTTTTTTAATGTTCTTAGATAGTAATATATCTGAAGAGATATTTAAACTTATTGGTTAGTTGGAAAGATAGTAGGGAGTTAGATCAAAAAAAATTACGACAAAAATTTTTGGAAATTATCCTATAAATTAAACATTCACGATAGATGGATTAAAACTACTCAAGAATTATGATTGAATAATTATGAATTAGTGAATATTAGGGGTGGAATTATGAAAAATTAAGTCTATTCTATCCTAAATAAGTAGGATGATTAACAAACAAATATTTTTTGATCAAGTTATGAAATGGATAGATTATATTCTCTTCATAAAATTATACGTTAATTTCTTATATTACATACTTAATGTTTACTGAAAAAGGAGAGAAAAAATGGGAATAGGAATGAATACTTTGGGATAAAAAGAAGTTTTTTCCCATTTAAAGTAAGTGTAATCAACTTTAAATCCAAAACATAAAAAAAAGAAGACCTCAAGGTTGCGAAAAATGTGAAGATAAAATCGGTTTTTATTTTTTTTATTGATTTAATCCTGGTCCCTTTCATGTGGGATTTTCCAAACCATATAGCAGGGTCAATGAATTACCGTATAGATTACAAACGTGAACGGATAGAGGTAATAATAAAGTGGATATTCTATCCTTTAAGTTGTTTTAATGGATTATGCACCTCAATGTACTCTACGTTTTCGAATCCTTTATCATTTGTAACAATGTTTTTAACCCTATGAGAGTTCATAGAGTGAATAATTGTCGAATCCCTCCCGCCAATTGTACTTATATTCCCATATTTAGTTAATATTCTTAACATATTATCTAAATCAGAGATTTGGAGTAGATCATATTTAATTATAAAAAAAGGATAATTATCATTTAATAACTGTGATGCTTTTTTAAAGCCTTCTCTTCCCTTTTTCTTAATTAATAAATGAAATAATTCAATCATTACAAACTCATTTACGATAAACGAATTTTGAGTATCTAAGATTAGTTTATCCAAAAATGTCTTTATCGATTCATGAAATTTTGAATTCTTGACAAAATACCACCATAACATATTTGTATCTAAGAAAAAATCCGTCATATTAATCCTCGACTTCTTTTTCCCAAATTGATTTAGGATTTACCTCATCGGGATTTGACACGTAAATCGAACCCGAAAAACGGTCAACAAATCGGCTCCTTAAATCCTCTGAATCCGTTTTCTCCAATTGTTTTATTTTATTAAGTAAAGTATGATAGTCTTGAATTCCTAATTCAAATATTATTTCTAAAAGGTCTTTTTTTGTAAATTTTTTATTTGTATCTAAGTATATCCGGGCGATAAGCTCATCTAATTCATCTTGTCTGTCAAATTTTATCGTTGCCATAGTTACTTAGTTACTTAGTAACTTAGTAACTTAAAAATCTATTCCTTTTAAAACAAAAACTTATTAAGTTCTGAATTCTGAAGTATCCCTAATTCTCAAATATTACATATCCTCTTATTTTATCATCATAAGACATATTCGAGAATTACAAATTCATATTTTTGGTGATCATGAATGATTTTGATTTATACATCAGATTTTTCGCACGATGAAAAATAGTATTTGCAACTGATTAACAAGCGGAGAAGATAAGAAAAATCTCAATAAATGAAAAAACCACCCAATTAGAAAAAGGGATTAAGCGGATGAAATTATATAAAACTTAGCGAAAGAGTATGAATTGAATTTCAAAAGAGAATAATAACAACGGAATGCAAACGGAAGAGCGAAATATATATATACATTAAGAAGTAAGTATATAACGAGCATGAAATTGCATATTATTTTAGGAAAAAAATGTGAATCTGAAGTTCATTGGGTAATAAAATTAGTAGTAAAAAGATAGTAAAAAGATACTAAAAGTCAGAAAAGATATCTTGTCTACTCGCCTAACTCTTCAATTTCGACAAATTCTTCTTCTGCGCCGTTTTCGGTAATTGTAATGATATCGATCCCATTTCCCGACATTGTATCGCGTTTTATTGCGTTTCGAATGACTTTCTGGACTAATTCACGCCCTTCTTCAACGGTTAATTCCTGAGTATATTCGGCTTCAAGGATTCCCATTGATAAGAGCATCCCAGTTCCCGTTGCGGCATAATCTTCGGGAATTAAACTCCCAATTGCGTCCAGAGTGTACAATTTGGGCCCATCCTCGTCCATGCCTGCCACCACTAAATTTGTATATAAAGGAGCCATTTTTCGCCGATATAACTGGTTTGAAATCATTTTCGCGAGGCTTTTTGTTGAAATTCGCACACCGGTATCCAATTTATATAAATTTGCCTGGGCACGTAAGATTTTTGTAAGCATTTGGTAATCTCCAATTAGCCCATAGCATGCCATTCCGATAAAATCTGTGATTGCAAATACTTTTCTTGTAGATTTATTTGTTACCGTATAACCCCAAATTGCCCTGCGATCACTTCCTAAAACCACGCCACCTTTACATACGATGCCAACAGAAGCAGCTCCAGGTACATTTATTTGCTGAGACATTTTTTTTCTTTCATTGCTACTATTAAATTATTAATAAAGTAAAACAAATAAACAATTAAAATTTTATTCTTTAGAATTTTATTCTCTAATAATAGAATGGAAAGTTGCGATAACTAAGAGTATCATAGAGCTTTGAAGTTAATTAATGGACGATTTAATGGCTATCGTGAAATAAATGGATTTTCAAAGGATAAGATATTAACAATAAAGGCTCAATTATCAAAATATACCTCATCTACGGGGGAAAATGAAATAGATCCGCTCCTTAAGGACCTCTTTCCCCGAGAAATCCTTCAGACATATTCCGAATATCGTAAATCTCTTGAGCTGTTTCTCTCAACTTTCATGATTTATAACAACAGTTCACCTTTTTCTGAAGAAAATAGTTACGTCCATTTGAAGTCCGCACTAATAAAGGAGCTCGATAAGGTATCCCAAAATTTGCGTAATCTAAAGCTAAATATACAAAACGTCCAACGCTTCTTGGATAAAAATGATTATTTGTCCATCTATCTTTCGGACATCTCAAATTTAATAGAATCCTTAGAGCAGGACCGCACTTTACTGGGAGAAAAGGTAGGTGGAACCGTACCCCGGTATAAGGATTCGTCATATTTATGGACTCATATAAACAAAATAACAAACCTTCCATTCGAATTTATGCCCCTTCCTGAAAAGTTAAGAGACTGGGAGGAGTTCTCAGTATTTGCCTCTTACGTACGGAAGGCGGGGGTAAATGTGGAAAGGAAGGAGGGCTTATTAAAGAAAAAGGTTTCCGAAATAGAAATTCGGTTTGGCTCCCTCTTAAAGTTCTGCGACCAAACTGAGGCTTTTTCGCGAGATGTATGCCTTGATGTGTTATATTTATTATTTTCTAATAAATATCTGGTAAAAAAATCCCCGACAGACAGCTTAAGCGAAAAAGTCAAGGCTGAAGGGAAGGAAGAGGTGAAAAGTCTACTTCAATCACTCATTAAAAACGCAATATGTGACATTTTTGGAGAAAATATAGAAAGAATTAAGAATTTTGAGGAAAGCAATGAATCAACTTTGACCGATGGAGTAGAGAACCATCTTAATGCGATATTAGATACACAAAAGATTAGTGACTTATTGCCCGAACTTATTGAGTATTATTTTCGCTATATAGAGTTAGACTATAAGAACAAGTTACAATTATCCTCTTACGAGGATGTCGATACGGTGGACCAATACATTGAGCAATATTCTCAAAGCATTGAATCCTTACATAATAAAGTTAATCTTTTGGAGTCAAGTGTACAAGACTTAACACCGTTCATGGGTTCATTTGATTACTTAATTGAAATTTACCAGCAAGTTTTTTCCTCTTTATTAAGTGAAATCGTTCGGAGGAAGGACGAGCTTATCTATTATTTAAGGACCGTACGCAACGAATGGATTCAAGAAGATCTTAGGGCTTTTATAAACACCAAAATCAGCTCTTTAGATGAGATCCTTGCCGAATACCAAGAAAAAATTGGCCAATCATTAACGAAAGAGTTTCCCCCGCTTAAGAATTTGGAACTGATCTTAGAAGAATCGGAGAAAGAAATTCAAACGGTTAAAGAACAAGTCTCTGAAAAACTCACCCAATACAAGCAAAAAAACGTAAAACAATACACATTTATCAAAAAATGGGAAGAAATCTTTACCAGACGGAAACGCCAAATCCATTTTTTCCTTATCCGATATGTAATAAAGATAATGCACAAGTTTGAGGATGTGCTCGAGAAGGAAGATAAACTTTATAGCACCTTGAACGAGATTAGAACAAAAAGCAGTGAAGGCCAAGGGTTGCCCCTTAATTATCTTCTCTCAACATATATTACCGACAAACTCACTGAACAGGAACTTCGAGAACGAATTACTCATGTAAAGGATAAGATACGCGAATTAGCGAACCTAAAACAGTCGTATAGTTCAGAATTATCCAAATTACAAGATGCCCTTGTGAAAAAAGTTAAAAAAATTAAGGATATTACCACGGAAACGGTTCAATGCACGGTATGCCACGAGGATATAGACTTAACCACCGATAAGATCATCCGTTGTCCCTTTTGCGGTGCAGTGTATCATTATCTCTGCATTGTTTTCTGGCTTTCAGAATATAACAGTTGCCCTTCCTGCCAAAATGCTTTCCTAGATCCGAACAGTAATATATATGAGCCGAGCTGATTTTATCTTTAGGCCGCTTATCATCTGATTGAAATGCTTGTTCGATGGTGTATGCTTTATCCTCTCAAGTGATTTTTAGAAACTTGGAACTTTCATTTCCCCGAACCGCAAAATTCGCATCGATATACATCGTGAGGGCATGAAGGGGCATACCTTTATGGGAATGACAGTGAGTATATCGTATAGGCCAGTTTTTAATGTTTCCCTTATTCATCTGCTCGATATCAATATCCTTCCCGTATATTCTCTTACCGCAAACTGGGCAAATCGTCAGTAACTTTTTTGCCAAATAGGATCGAGTATTCGACATTTTTTATTCTCTTTGAATATTTTATTTTTAAACTCTTTAATTGAAGCTAAACATTTTTTCTATAAATTAAAGAGTAATACCGTGATGTTTCCGCAATATTCCTTAAAAGAATACATCCCCCTTCACTGAATTGAAAACATTTAAATACCATCAAAAAAATAATATTATTATTGTATAAATATATAGTTATGTGTTTTATCGGTGGGTCATATATAAAAAAATGACGCTAACTTACGGTGCGTGGATAAATGGCATTAGTTCTTGAGGAATTTCAAAATTTTTTGAAAAGTTTATTATAAATTTCGTATTATATCTCATATTAGTTTTGACAATAAGAATGAGCTAAATATCTATGTTGCTAAATTCTTTTGATCCTACTCGTTATTTTCAATTCGATTATGTGCTCTTCGATGCAATCTTTCTTATTGGATGGTTAATTATTCTTATACGAAACAAACGATGGCATGCCTTATCCTTTGGGGTATTTTGCTCCTTTGTAACATACGCAATTGATGCATTCTGGTGGTGGAACGCGCCCTATAATGGTACCTACATCCGTGAATATTTTATCGGATGTTATGACGTTCACCTTCATCCTGAACTTCTTGCTTTAAAGTTTGCGTGCGACTTTATGATGTGTATCTCATACTCCCTATATGCGTTCCCGTGGATGTGGATTATGTATGAATATATCACGAAGTCAACTTCCGGAGGGGGGCTTAATAAGGAGGATTGGAAATCGATTTCCTTTTATACCCTCTATTATTTTGGAGCATGGATAGCACTGCCATTTTTAATGTATGCTATTCCTTTAAATAATACCATCGTCTATACAGTCCGCCATATGGGTACCCAAATTATCGTCTGGATCGTAAACCCGTTTATAGGCTATGCAATACTCGCGGCAATCTATTTAACTCCGATAATCTACAAAATCAAGCCCGATGCGAAAAAGCAGAAGCGAATCATTGTTTACGTCTTCATCGTGGGATGTTTAGAAGCGTTTTTTATGGAATTTCCACTCTTCATTTCGGGAATTCGCCCGCCAAACGGTGGAATTTTGGTTCTGATTATCGAAATATTCATGCTTGTCAATCAAGGAGCGCCTTACCTGTTTTTAGCTTACGATATAGTTTTACCATTGTTGGTTTCTGGTCTTAAGAGTTTGTTTAATATAGAAAATACGTCGATGAAAGAAGGCTTCCTTGAAGTGAAACGGAAAGAAGTAGTAAATAATTGAATTACTTCGGGCTTTATTTTTTAAAGATTAATTTTTAATATACTAATTTTTCTTAAGAGTATTATTTTTCTTTTTCTAAAAGATAATGAATACATCGATTTCTGGGAAGAATACAATCTTAAGGGCCAAATAGAAGCCAAAAAGGATCATGAAAATTCCGCATCCAATAAGAATCCCCTTATATATATTGCTGTTGAGTGACTTCCCACCCAAGTAGACGAGCATTGAAACCAGAAGGAACCAAACCAAATCTCCCAATTCATGTCCAAAATAGAATAATACCAATCCTAATGGTTGATGGAAGCCTATATTTAACTGTACCATCAAGCTTAAACCGATTCCAGCCCACCAAAGGGTCCAAAAGGGGTTTGATAAACTCACGATGATTCCCCCGAGGAATGAATTTCCCGTAAAACCCTTTACATCCTCTTCTTGTATTTCATTCCAATTAAGGTCCATTGGGTCTTTATATGTATCTCTGATAACCATATAGCCATAGCCCATTAATAAGAAACCTCCAACGATTCCAATTGACATATATACAATGGGATTTTGTAAAAAGAATGATGCGCCCAGTAATAACGCTAGAATGAGCCCCAACTCCAAAGTTGCGTGTCCTAAGGTAATGAACAATCCTGCCAAATATCCCCTTTTACTTTTTAATGCCTTATAGATTGTAAAGGTTAACATTGGGCCTGGACTTAGAGCTCCCGTTAAGGCAACCAGAAAGCTAATGATAAAAACATCGATCATGTAAAGGATAATTATTTATTCATTTTGAAATATTTGGTTATATTTTACAAAATCAATTTTTGAAAGGAATCACATTTCCTTTAATAAGGTCTCAAATCCGAGATACTGGTTCGCTTGAATACGATATATCTTCATGGGAGGTCCCCCTCGTTTGTCTTGAGTTATTATCTTTATAAATAGCGGGGTTTGGGAAACGAAATCTCCTCCCAGAACATTCAACCCCCTTTTAAATAACGGGTCAGGTATGAACCCCGCTGTAGGCCCGATGATAGAAATCTTGTCGGCATCCTTACAATATGAGAGAATCATCCGTTCTTCCATATTCCGACATTTCCATATCCATTATTAATATTTCTAAGAATCTTAAACGGTATTGGCTTGACATCAAAGAATAATTAGGATTTTTATGGGTAAATAAACATTCTAGAATAGTGAAAAGCGATTCTTTTCATACTTAAATAAAGGGATGAGTTTTCTCGCTTTAAAATGAAAAAATCCTTAATTTTTTTAACATTTTTAGATTTTAACATTTTAAGGTGTTTTATAATCAAATTGAGATTTATTCTCTCGGATTTAATCGGTAGGTTTTAAAATAATGACTATAATCGAAGATGTTAAAAAGGGTTACATTAATCATGAGCTTAAAACGATCTCTAAGAAAGAAAAAATAGATGTAAAAGTTCTCACCAAGGCTGTGGCAAAAGGAAAGACTGTTATAATCAAAAATCACAATGGACCCCCTTTAGGGATCGGTTTTCGTTTAAAAACAAAAATCAATATAAATCTTGGAACCTCAGCTTCGGAAATAAACGTTAAAAAAGAGTTAGAAAAAATTCAGATTGCTCAGAAATATGGAGCAGATACAATTTCAGACCTATCCATGGGTGGAAATATTGACGATATCAGGAAAAATATACTTGAAAACTCAAAAATTCCAATAACTTCGGTTCCAATATATCAATCTATAGTAAAAAGTGAAGCTGAAAGTAAGTCAGAAGATAAACATAAGCAAACAGAGTCTAGTATTGTTCCAGATTTTACGGGTGAACAAATACTTAGGGTCATTGAAAACCATATCAAAGACGGAATTAGTTCTATAGTTGTTCATGCTGGATTTACATTAAACGATTGTAAAAAACTCAAAGGAAAGCGAATAATGGGAATGGTATCTAAAGGGGGTAGTTTGACTGCTTCAATAATGAAAAGAAATAATATTGAAAACCCCTTTCTAGAGAATTTTGAGTATATACTAGATTTAATTAAAGAAAGGGATGTAGTTTTAAATTTAGGAAATGCGATGAGAAGTGGGTGCATACACGATAAAATCGACGAATTTCAGATTAATGAAATGAAATTAAATGCAAAACTTGCCGATAATGCCAATGAAAAAGGAATTCAAGTAATTGTGGAGAGTTTAGGAGGTCATGTTACTATTAATGAATTAATTAAGGGGATAAAATTACATAAGAATATTACAAATGATCGTCCTTTATTTATATCAGGCCCACTTCCGGTTGATAAAGGGGTAGGCTATGATCATATTTCAGCTGCAATAGGGGGTGCTTTTGCTTCAGGATTAGGTGCGGATTATCTATGTGCTATTACACCCGCCGAACATCTAAAATTACCTTCTGCTAAAGATATCAAGGAGGGTTTGATCGCTTGCAAACTCGCAGCACATACCGGAGATTCAATGAAATTCGGTCTCAATCACTTTTTTAACGATGATTTAGAACTTTCAAAGAATAGATTTTTTAAAAATTGGAAAGAGCAAGCAAAATATTGTATCGACCCAGAGAAATTTTTGAAGGGCCATCCAATATCTCAGAAAGAATGTACAATGTGCGGAAAATATTGTGCTTTAGAATTCTCAAAAAGGTATTTATCTTGAATTTTGATCTTTCTTGACTCGAGTCACAAAATAATATCATTCTTTTTTTGGATTCGGCTGAGTTGGACACACATTTCGATTTTAATATAAATTAAAAAATGTTTAAAATTTAAGTGAAGAGAGAAGTCTAAAACAAAAATGAGTAAAGAAGATAAAGAAAAAGCTAAAAAATTATATCATTCTGCAACTTCTAAGACGGTTCATGAAACAAAGGAAGGATTTTTAGAAGCAATAAAACTATGTGAAAAAGCAGTTAAGTTGTATCCAAAAAATTACGATACTTGGGAACTTTTAGGCGAATCTCTTGGAGATACAGGACAATATAATAGAGCGATTGAAATTTACCAGAAATTAATTGATATTAATCGGGTTTTATTTATGGAGATCTGAAAGAATATCCAAAAGCCGAAATAATGTGGAAGAATTTATTAGATATTGACAACGATTTTCACGTTGCATGGTCTCAACTTGGCTTGACTTATGCAAAACAGAATAAACTTTCTAAAGCGAGAGAGGCTTTCGAAAAAGCTTTAAAACTTCATCCTAATGATAGACAAGTATTATATAATTTAAAACTCGTAAAACAAAAGATTGAGGCATCTGATAACCATATAGCCATAGCCCATTAATAAAAAACCTCCAACGATCCCAATTGACATATATACAATGGGATTTTGTAAAAAGAGCCATTGAGATATGGCATTAAGCGCTACAAACCCCAATGTCTGTGGAAACTCAAACCCATCCTTAAATATTTCAAGCATTTGGGTGTAATCATGTGCGATTTCCATGCTTTTAACAATTAAATTATTTTAATTTACCATACTGGTTTTATTTCCTTATTTGACCATCGCCATATATGATAAATTTGGTTGTGGTGAGCTGTTTGACACCCATCGGACCCCTACAATGAAGTTTCTGCGTGGAAATCCCAATCTCGGCGCCGAGACCGAATACCCCCCCATCTGTTAATCGAGTCGCGGCATTTACATAAACCGCAGCAGCATCAACTTCATAAAGGAACCGCCGCGCATCATCATAATTCTCCGTTATTATCGACTCCGTATGCTTTGAATCATATTTAGTTATGATCTCAATTGCCTCTTCGATACTTTTTACAACCTTAATACATACTTTTAGGGACAGATACTCCGCCCCCCAGTCATCTTCTGTGGCGGGGATGACATCTGAAACTAATTCTCGAGTGGCATCATCACCCCTTACTTCTACCCCGTTTTTCCTCAACAACTTCACAATGCGCGGGATATAATCATCCTTAATATCCTCATGGACTAATACCTTATCTAACGCATTGCATACAGCGGGATAGGAACACTTGGAGTTAAAAATAAGTTCATCAGCCATTTCGAAGTCAGCATCATAATTGAGAAACATACTTACGATACCTATGCCCGTTTCTATGGTTGGAACGAGCGAAGTTGTAATGACCTTTTGTATTAATGCTTTTCCCCCTCGAGGTATAATAACATCTATATAATCTTTGAGTTTAAGCATCGCATCAACATATGCTCTGTTTATATCTTCAATTACTTGGATGCAATTATCGGGAAGCCCTTCGGCGACCGCTGCCTTATGTAAAATATCTGCCATTGCTACATTGGAATGAATTGCTTCACTCCCCCCCCTCAATACTATGGAATTCCCGGCCTTGATACATAACCCCGCTGCATCAGCGGTTACATTGGGGCGGGATTCATAGATTATCCCAATTACGCCCAACGGAACCCTAACCAGACCGATATCCATACCGTTAGGTCTACGCCACATCGATTCGACCTCATTAATAGGGTCTGGAAACTGGGCAATTTCCCTTAGTCCTTCTGCGATCTTATGCAGTTTCTCTTCGGTTAAGACCAATCGGTCAACTTTAGCCTTTTCCAAACTGTTTTTTTGGGCATTTTCAAGATCTCGCCCGTTAGCGTGTATGATATCTGTCGCTTGGCCCTCCAATTCATCTGCCATACGTAATAGCGCATTATTCTTCTCGTTTGTTGATGCATTTTTTAATTTAAAGGCTGCATCCCTCGCTTTTTTGCCAATATCTTCCATTTTTTCCTCGATTGACATTGTCGTAATTATACTCCTTTTTTCCTAATTATATTACAGATTAATTTAACAATTATAAAGTAATTTGTGAATCGACTTAAGTGAGCATTAGGGTTCAAGGGAAAAGGAAAGAACATTGAAACTAAAATTATTTACCTTTATATCATTTAGCTACAAAGTAGGTGCCTATTTCTTCCCCCTCTAACACACGTTTGAGAAGGTTATTATTTTTAAACGATGTAATGATGGCCGGAATCCCAATAGTTATTAATTTTTTGACCGCATTAATTTTTGATTTCATACCCCCAAAACTTATACCTGCGTCAATATCTTCCACCAATTCCTCTAAATCTTCATCAATATGGTCTACTTGCTTTATAACCTCTGCATCAGGGTGAATCTGGGGGTTCTTATCGCATAATCCCTTGACATCAGTTAAGATGATTAAAAGATCCACATACAACAAAATAGAGACCAACGCCGAGAGTTTATCATTATCACCATAACTAAGTTCTTCAATGGCGACCGAATCATTCTCGTTTATAATTGGAATTATCCCCTTATCCAGCAAAACTTCCAAGGTATTTCTTGTATTCGTCCGGCGAGTGGAGTCCTTCATATCATCGGCAGCAAGCAAAACTTGCCCCACTTGAAGCCCATGCTTGTTAAATTCTTGATCGTAAATCTTCATCAAATGGATTTGACCCACAGAAGCAAGCGCTTGGAGCTGTTTATAATCCGATGGTCGCTTGTCTAATCCCAGCTTAGCAAGTCCCGAGCCTATTGCTCCACTACTCACGATAATTACTTCATACCCTTCGTGGATCAATTCTGCCACCTCTTTTACGAATGATTGAATTTTATCGCAGTGGATCTCAGCCACACCGTCCGTTATCATCTGAGTTCCCACTTTTAGTACTATACGCTTGATTTTTGAAGGAAAAGTTCTCATTATACTGAAAAATTTACTACTAATTATAGGTATTTTTATACTTAAGAAAAACCTTGGGATAATTAATCTTTTGCTAATACATCAGATTATTACTGAATTTAAACTTAATATTTAATTGAATTAATATATAGGTAATCTATAATGGTTGTAACCATTATAATGTATAATATTGTTTTGTTAGTATATGTCCAGCGCACTTATGGGTTAAGCATAAACTAGCCCAATCAAGTATATAGTCATTTTTTAATTACTCTATTTGTTCGATTTGACTTTCTCTTATCTAATCTCAGTTATAATACTCCTTTTCATCTTTTTCATTTCCTATTTTATCAAGTACAGCAACTGCTTATAAGTTTCATTTCTGATTCTTTATTATTCAAGATAGTTTTAAATAGTATAATAAACAAAATGTAATAATACAAATTAATCATAATTCACAATTGTATTTGAAAGGTGGGTTAAAAATATCGTCCGTAAAAAATTATCTCTATAAGATTTGTGTTTTAGGCGATGCGGGGGTTGGAAAGACGAGTTTAGTAATTCAGTATTGCGAAAACCGTTTTGAAGAGAATTATATTATGACTTTAGGCTCTAATTTTTATTCAAATCATGTAGAACTCGAAAAATTTCCAAGTGTAAACGTTCCAATACAAATTTGGGACCTCGCAGGCCAATCTCAGTTCGATTTTATTAGAGAAAACTTCTATATCGGCGCTAAAGGCGTGATTTATGTCTATGACCTAACGAGGGAGAGCTCATTTTCACATTTAATGAGGTGGAAGGCGGAGGTCGGGGCAAAGATCGAGTTGCCTCCCAGCATCCTTATAGGCAACAAGCTCGACATAGCAATTGGAAATGCAAGAGAGGTAACAAAAGAAGAGGCGGAATCATTCCTCTCCCAGCTAGGCGCACTTTCCTACCATGAGACAAGCGCCAAGGAAGATTGCAATGTCGATAACATCTTTGAAATAATCTCGGAAGATGTTTTGAAAGCTGAAGGGAGAATTTAATCAATATAACATTTAAAACCTTTATATATTGATATTTTTAAGCACATTTTTGGCCATTAAAAGCTTTATATACCCAAACGCTTAAAGGAAAGTTCAAATATCTTCTTAATTTAAACTCCGTTGACCTCATATTACCGGTGAGATGAAGGGTTTAGTTGCTCTTTATGGCGAAATTTTCCCAATAATCTGCTGGTGGATCTAATTATAATCAAGTTTAGATTTTTTATTCAATTAATCCATCTCATCAATCTTTTATTATTGGTTTTTAATTCCATAACGTCATTGATTTCCCGCCATTTTTCTATATGGTAATCGAAATAGGCGGGACGAGTTCCATTAGAAAAAATGTTTAGATTTCTCTCATATTAGTAGTATTTAATTGAACATTCATTAGGTTTTGGATATTTATACTGAAATATGTTCACCTAATCCTTTATTCTTCTATAGATTTATCAGTCTATTCATAAAATTAATATGGAATTGTTCAATATTCAATTTAGATTTTAAGCAATATTTCTTCGGTTAGATGAAAAATGGATTTTAAGTTATTGAAAAAGAATACACCGTTATTTGATGCATTTTCGGGCCTTGGAAAACGGATACTTTTACCTGATGGGATCTTTCATTGGTCTGGGCGTGCAAAAAAGGAAGCAGATATAATTGGGACCATAGGGACGGCTTATGGGTTCGAAAAAGACTTTATCGAAGGGGGTAGCGACGGCTGGGTACCGCTTTATTTAGACACCTTCAAGAATTACACGAGCCTTGATATAAGTTCTGTTGTGCCCTATGCCTCGATTGGAGGCCTTTCCGAGTTGCGAACAAAGTGGAAGGAGTGGATCTTATATAAGGCAGGCTATAACAACGAACAAGAAACGGAAAAGATCAACCGACTTCAGAAATTTATAACAGAACCCCTTGTTACCCAAGGTATCACAAATGGGCTCTTTATGCTCGGCTCACTTTTCTTGAATGAAGGCGAAGCGATTATTTCTCCAAATAAACGCTGGGGAAATTACGATAACATCTTTTCTAAGAATTTATCGGCAGAGATTAGGTCCTTTGACTTCTTCAAGGATAAGAAATTTAATCTCAAGGGCTTCGAACAAACCATTATAGACGTTGCCGGGGAGCAAGATAAGGTTGTCATCGTTCTTAACTTTCCAAACAACCCCACGGGATACACCCCTTTAAGATCGGAAAGAGATGCGATAGTTGAAAGCTTAAGTGAACTACAGCAAAAAATCAAGAAACCCATCATTATATTCGTGGATGACGCTTACGAGCCTTACGTATACGATGAAGATGCTATGGAGCATTCTCTTTTTTATGAATTAATGGAATTGGAGGAGGATGTTATTCCCATAAAACTTGATGGAATTTCAAAGGAACTTCTTGCCTATGGCGGGCGAGTGGGGTTCATCACGATTGGGTTAAAACCTTCTTGGGTTAAAACTGATGACGAATTAAGACAATTGAAGCAAGAAATAAATAATAAATTGGAGGGAATGAACCGGAGCAGTATTTCGAATACAAACCACTTTTACCAAGCGGTAACCCTTAAAATGTTCCAAGAGGTTGGGTTTGACCGGATTGTACAAAAACGTGAAAAAAACCGAGCTTTACTTAAGGAGCGCTACGAGAAGATTAATAATGAGTTAAAAGCCATCGAGAACGAACACATCTCTGTGGACCCCAACTCTGGAGGATTCTTTTTATTTATTAACCTCGACTCCCAAAAAGTTAAGGCAACGGAATTCGCAGATTATCTGCTTAAAGAACACAAAGTAGGAGTTATTCCTATCCAAAAGCCTGATATCAATATTAATGGAATCAGGATCGCGTACTGCTCTATAGATATCGGCAAGATCACTGAAATGATTGAAAGAATTAAAAAAGCATTCAATGATTTTTAACTTTTTTATTTTAAAAATATTAGCCCCAAATTCTTTTTTTAGCATTAGAGATGGAATTTTATGCGATTTTGAAAGCGATTATCTTCTTTCTTTAAATTCTACTTGTTAAGTTCCAGTTTAAAAATCACGGAATTTGATTATCTCTCTTTTAGCCTAATTAACATACTCTCATACATTTATTATCTTTTTCCTATTCGAAAAGGCTTAAAAAAGATCCCATCTATATGTTAATTAAATCTTAATTTTAATTAGCGAACATTAATTCAAAATATATGAAGAATTTAAAAATAATGGAAGGCGCAGGTCCCTTTTCCTTTGAAGGAAGCGAACTAGGGGTATTGGCAATCCATGGGGGCGGGGGAGGGACCGCCGCGGACCTACTTCCATTGGCTAGGGAACTACATGAGAAGGGCGGATATACGGTAAATTTACCCCTATTACCGGGGTATGGAACCATACCAGAGGAACTGAGGGAAACCCCGATTGAAGAATGGATATCCTTTTTAGAACGTGAGATCTCCGCTTTACAGCAACACTGCAGCAAGATCATCGTGGGAGGGCATTCGATGGGGGGAATTTTAACGCTCATTTTGGCTGCACAGCATGACCTCGATGCGATTTTTACCATAAGCACACCCATAGGTCTCAAGGGGATGCTTCACAGATTAGTCCCTTTTTTTAAACTCTTCATTAAATATCATGCCGTCGATTCCGAGCAATTTAAAAAGGACACCGACGGGAAGTGGGTAGGTTACGATAAGATTCCGCTCAATATCGCCCCTAAAATCAAGAAATTAATAAAAATTATGAGAAATTCTCTTTCCAAAGTTCAAGCACCCGCCATCATGTTTCAAGGGCGCCTTGATTCTGTCATTAAATCCAATAGTATGGAGACATTATTTAATAATATCAATTCTGAGACGAAAAAGAAGATTTGGTTGGAACATCAAGACCACCCCATCCTTCACTCTCCAGACCATCGTACAATTGTTTTGAAACTAATCTCGTTTATTAATGAGCATCTTACTTAACATAACTTAGGAGACTACATTCCTTAAATATAAATTCTTTTTTAACCTGAATTTTTTAGTTTTTGCTTAAAATATATTTCCCGTTAGGAATCTATGAATATTTATTTAAACTAGTATTTTATATTTATATATAATTATAATTAATGAAAAAAAATAGTGATTTAAAAAGATGGAATTGTTTTTAGTAGATAAAGGGGCACTACGTAAGGTTGATAAACCGATATTTTCCACGGGCGATGTTTATCTTCTTGACGATGGGCATACGATTTATATATGGATTGGAAATCAGTGTACAGTAGATGAAAAAACGACGGGTGCTGCTAAAGCGAGGGAGCTGGATAAGGAGAGAGGGGGGAGCGCTAAAATCATCACTATTGATCAGGGTCAAGAAACCAAAGATTTCTTTAAACTTATTTCATCGATGGGCGTTATGAAAGTTGTGAAAAAGAACATCGCAAAAACGATGCTTAAAGATGTCTATACCGGAGATTTCGCAGGATTTACGGAACATAAAAACGTACTTTACCGCGTGAGCTCTGAGGAATTTGAAGATATAAATGCGATGAAGATGATTCAAGTACCTTACTCTGTGGATTCTTTAGATTCTGAGGATAGTTATGTGTTAGATTTAGGAACCCGTGTATTTATCTGGCAAGGAAACGCCTCAAATGTGAAAGAGAAAGTAAAAGCTGGGCAATGGGCTCGAGGGATTGATGCCGACAGGGCAGGCGCCCAAAATGAAGAAATATTTGAGGAAGGACATGATTCGGAGTTTATAGAAATGTTAAGTAAAGGTGTCGATTATAAGGAATCCGATGCAGTCCAATTAGAGGCAGAATCAGAATTAGAGGATGATGAAGAACAGCAAATCGAACCCGAGACAAAAGCAGAAATCCGTGATGTAGAGGCCGAACCTGAACCCGAACCCGAACCTGAACCCGAACCCGAACCTGAACCCGAACCTGAACCTGAACCCGAACCCGAACCTGAACCTGAACCCGAACCTGAACCCGTGGAAGAGGCGCCAGCAGAACAGTCAGCTGCCGCTTCTGGAGCAGACCCCTTGGCAGCAAGTAAGGAAGGTATCATAACCATCGAGAAGACCGATGGAAGGCGATCATGCCCCAATTGCGGCGAGAGTAGCCCAAGTATGATTCACGAAAGCACCGATAAGGAAAATATCATTATGGATTACCCGCGCGTTTATGGAAAGAAGTATAAATGCGGTAATTGCGGTGCTGAATGGAGAGAGAAGTAAATACCCTAAATCAAGTCAGGAATTTTATTTTTTTATTTTTTTTATTTTTGTGTTATAAGTAATAATTTTTTGTCATAAAATCAGTAAAAAATAGTGTTATTCATAGTAGAATGTCATAATTTTTTAAATATGAATACTGAAATTAAAAACCGATTGCAAGTTTATCGTAAACGAAACAATGTAGATTTCCCAGAAACTAATTTTGCTTATAAAGGCAGCGGATGTTATTTTCATAACTCCGACGAACTGAGAAATTTTGTTGATTCGGACGACGCAAAATTTGGTAGCATTTTTTAATTACTGATGATATTTCTTTTGATATCATTAAATTATACCAAAATTTGAGGGTTTATAAAAAGTCCACGCTTAGCTTTTCAACTCTAAAGATATCACATCCATATTACACTTTTTTTTATAGTTCAAATCTATTCTTTTCTTAACAATACTTTAAATGATAAAATATGTTAACAAGAACCTTTAATGATACATCCATAAAAATCTCTCTTTTGGGATTTCCTGCAGTTGGGAAAACAACTATGACCAAGATGATGGCACAAAAGCAAGTTTCAAAAAAGTATGTACCTACAGCGGGATTTGATCTTAAAACTGTAAAATTCGGTCCCTATAACTTGAAGATTTGGGATTTTGGTGGGCAGAAGAACTATCTTAAGAAATATTTGGAAAACTTTGTGGTAGGGTCTGACCTAATTTTCATCGTAACCGATTCAACTCCCAGAAATGTCCTCAGTTCGAGAGAGCTCATAGACCATGCTAAAGAATTGATGGGCCAAGATTGCCCCATTATCGCAATTGCAAATAAACAAGATCTCTGCAACGTCGATGGAAGGATGAACTATAAGCGAGTTGAAAACGTTCTTCACACAAAGACAATTGGACTAACTGCGATTGATTCTGAGGAAAGAGGGCGCTTGATTACTATTATTCAAGATGAATTGAGCCAAGTATTAAAAAGGAGGGAGTTAAAAGAGTGAACTTCAACGAAAATGATATGTTTGGGGCCGCTTTAATTGGATTTGACATGATTGATGGTCCTTTTCTCAAGTGGGAAAAACAGTTTGATAAAAACGCGGATTTTATTAATATAGATGACTTTGCCTTGAATTTTTATCTCTCATTTCGGGCCGGAAATACCGAAAAAACACCGAGGGCTATTGTTTATGACAACTTTTCTATTTTTGCATTTCCGCAAGACTTGGAATTATGCTGCTTGTTTATGAAACCACAGGGTATTCAAACCAATATTGAAAAATTGAATAAGATAGCGTCCAGGATAATACTTGACATGGAAGATAGCGAAGAGCAAGAGGACCCATCGGAAGATTCTAACGAAAATACCAAAGAAGAGATCAAAAGATTAATCGTGAATTTGTTAAATGATACCGAAATGTCTACTCCCGAGTTAAGACGGTATTTTAAGCTCAGTAATTCGGAAATCTGGAAACTCATGTCCGAGTTAGAAGATTCCCTAAAAATCAGCCGAACCCGTAAGAAAGGTCGCGCACAGATGTGGACCGCTAAATAAACCTCTTTTTTATTGTTTTCTTTTATTTTCTAACTAATAACTTGATATCCCCGCACGAGTTAATAATCTAACCCTTCCAATTTTCGATAAACCCAATCCTTTTCCTTGGTTAGCAACCTGGAAAACATCATATAGCAAATATCGTGCAGTTCTTTATCTTGGTTTGCCATTGTGATATACCGTATGATGTGGTTAATCAAAAAGATTGCTATTAATTCTATATGATAGCTCCCAATTTTCTCAAGACTTTCTCCGGAATATGAAAGATCTAACTCCTCCTCACCCATATCGTACTTAACTTCTATAAAAACCTCCAGAAATACCTCTTTTTTAAATGTCCAGAGATTTTCTGATAATGAGACTGCTCCACCAATAAACTCCGCCAATTTTTCTCTGTTTAAGAACCTTCTGCATTAATTTAGTTTTAGTTTCATATGATTTTTCATAGGGCTCTCTGTTTTTAAACTTGCGCTCAAAGAAATCAAATATTATATCAATATAAGTTGCGGAATCTTCGCCAGGAATCCAATGTACTCGCTCTCCAGAAAATAAGAACCTAAACTCCGCTTCCACATCACCGAATTCACCCCCATAATAGGTATAAATTAAGTGGATATTTGCTTCCGGAAAAAATTCTAAGGTAACCGTCCAATCCTCGTCAAAACCAATATCTTCCACTCGTCCCCCGAGATCCTCAATTACTATTTTTTCTATATCCTCTTTTTTCTTATTAATAAAATATTCTATGTTCGCATAGCTAATATCATTTAATTCCTTCTCATGGGGACCTCTTACGCCTGTTGCATCTATTTGACCCACGGTATAAAATTTTCTCTTCTCTTTTCCGCTCATTTTATTCGACTGGTTGATGGTTTATATTTTACTCTTAATCTTATATAGTCTAATTCGTAATTATTTTAATTTCTATTGCTAACAAAAACTATGTGGCATATACGATAAAGTCTGAATATAAAAATCGTGAAAGATACATTTCAATAACAAACATACATATCTTATTACTATCCACATATTATTGTACTTTTTAAATGACCTTAAACCGACTTAAAACCAAAAACGAAAGGAGCATGGCTAAAAAAGTTAACCCGGCTCCTAATATTAAATATAAAAATCAACTATTTTAAAACCTTACCTAATTGAATTTATTTTATTATTCAGATAAAAACATATTCCCTTTTTCTATTTCGAGAATTTAAAAAGGTAGGCACCTTGAAGGGCAGTCCAGCCCATTCGAGTAAAATAGGCAAGCCATTCGGTAAAAATGGGGATTGTGCTATTTATATTCGGTATATGTAAGAGGAGATAAAGCGAGAGAAATGCTATTGGGAAGGGGGCAATCAAAAAGCCCGAAATAGCAACCCTTCTGTCAAATTCGGCGTTTAAGACCTCTGCAGCAGCATAGAAGATCGAGATAAAGAAGGAGCCTCCAAAAGATAACAATGCCCCGATTCGATGGGCCAGTGGGGCCGTGTCGCTGGGAAAAATACCCACTAAAAACCCCCCAATTGAAGATATTATCGCGGATACGAGGGCAACTACAGGAAGGACTTTGCTTACATCGTACTGGAGCAAAAATCTCGTTAAATATATATAGAAGAGAAGAGAAATGAGAGACGCACCGATCACACCCACACTGAATACCACATTAGAGAAGTTCGGACCATCCCCCAAATCGCTAATAAAATGAGTAAGAATGGTAAATGAGGGGTCAGTTTGGATGAATAATAGATACGAGATAAGAATACATAACAAGGAGAACCCCACCGCAAGGAAGCCAAAATAATACCCACCAACTTTTTGGTATAACTTATCGAATATATCCATATACTTTCCTAAAATTTTGAGGGTATTTTAACTTATTGAATTTTTCTCATGTAGAACGGGGATACATGAGCACAGAACCGAATTCCAACTTATGGGGTCTTTTACTTGTTTTTTTCAAGGACCCAATCGTGAGAATAATCTCTTTGAGCGATACTAATTCTGATACTCAAATTATGGTTGTAATTTTTTTGTTGATTCATATTATAATAAAGATTAGTAGGTGTTTAAATGTGCTACATTTAATCACTAATACACAGTCGTGACTAGTTCCCAAAAATTGGGAAAAACTTGGACATTACGAAAAAAATGTGGGCT
>CAZDJH010000008.1:0-26472 GCA_964505645.1 uncultured archaeon
CAAGTTTTACTTCACTTTCTAATTCCTCATTAAGCTTTAAAACTTGATAAAAAAGATCTAAGGCATCCTCGTATCTTCCTTGCGAGCGATAAATAAATGCTATATTATTTTTGGCCGTCGCAATCCAGTCCTCCCACTCATTTTCCTCCGCGATTTCTAGTACCCGCTCCTCACACCTAAGTGCATCTTCAAACATATTGAATAACTCATAGATGTTATACGCAATTACGTAGCGATCTAATTCATGCGGGGTTTTAAGTTCGTTTTCCAACCATTCAATCGGGGCAAGAGAAAATCCTTCTCCATCCAATTCTGGTGAAATAGTGAATAATTCCCGGATTACTCTACTAGTATTTACATCCACTCGGAAAACGCGCTCAGCGAAGTTCATTTGCTTGATTTCTAATAAGATCCGATCGATCTTATCCTCGGCTTCAACCATATCGCCCTCAGATTGAAAGAATTCATAAATTCTTTCCTGTCCTTCATCCTCATAGACGAAGTTGAACCAAATGATATTTTTGATATCTTTTAATACTTTCAAGGTTGGAACGACATCAAAATCATCGCTTCCAGAATATCCCATAACTACTATAGACCGCCCTTTCGAAATGTTATCGAACAATGGCTTTTTAAAGGGCTCTATTTGAAATACATTTAGTTCTTCTTTATTCGAACCAAAAGCTTGTATTGTTGCGACTAATGTATCTCTTGTACTCTCTTCGGTTATGATATTTTTTGTTGAGCCATGAATTTTATATAAAGTTAGTTTGTTTTGTTTAGCGAGGTTGTTCGGCTCAGAATACTGTTCAAAATCCGCTCTCGTAATTACTGGAATTATATCTTTTTTAGATGCCCCCAATTTTAGCATAGCATGTTCTATTAAAAAATCAAAATTGGTAGTCATTACAAAACTACCTTCTTTTTTAATCTGATCCGCAAAAAAGTAATGCTGAATATTCGGTTGATCGCATTGCCCATAATAGTCGATCAATTTTAAATCGTCGTCTAATGTGTCTCTAATTACTTCTACTAGCCCTTCAAACCTGAGATCCGTCATACTTCTGATCTTCTCTTGTTCTGACTCTGGACATGTATACTCTATTATCGCATCCATCATGACACGTCCCGCCGGTTGATTAGAGGGAGAGTCTATAGAACAGCCCGCACCCACAAGAAACGTCAATTTTTCTTTAGGATTAACTAAATTCTTGACTTTCAAGTCTACTAACTCTATTCTTATCCCCTTATTTAACTATTAAGCATGATTAAGTAGTAATATTCTTGAAAAAATTGCTTTTAGAACAATTTTCGAAAATATATTATAAAAATATTTGTTTAAGATTAATTAAAAATTAGAACTATTTATACCTTCTCTTTTCAAGAACCTTAAATGATGGTTGCTTTTTAGGTAATAAATTTTAGGATAAAAGAAACGAGATACTCAACTAAATCTTCATCATTGTCAACAATATTGCCATGTAAGACTTGTCTATGAACAATACTATCCAGTGAATAAATAATGAATTTACTGAGGGCATTAATATCGTTTTCCTTGTCTTTATCTACTTGTTTAATGACTTTGGAAACAATTTTTACGAGTTTTAGTTCGTCGCGAATATAATCCACATCTTCAAATAATTTTTTATTTTCAAGTAAAGCAGATTCCACTACAACAATCAGTTTACGATTATCGCGGTGTTGTTTAATGTATTCTTTCACAAATTACCTTATAAATTTTGGAAATTCACTTTCATTCTTGGGTCATTCGACACGCTGTATTTCAATGGGCATTAATGATAGATTATTACTCTTACTTAAAATCAACGTTTAGAAAACGACAAATTCTCCACACATCTGGCCCGATCTGCACTTTAGGGGCTCCATGGGTTATTTATTTTATCACTTTAAACCCAATAATGATTGGAATTGGCAACTATATGTTTGTTGCGTTTCTTCCCGTCGTCATTAAGAAGAAGTGGGATTATGGCAGGATTTTCAAAGGGAGAGGGAATTAAAAAAAAAAAAACCAAGCAGAGCACTTGAAAAATTAAATACTAATAATATCTTTTACTATTTTATATAACAAATTTTGAAAGGTAGAGGTATTCATTACTTTATATGAAGGATTATATTGTTCCTTTATTCAAAGACTTGGGAATTTATTTCATTCAAGGGAAAGGAAAAGGTAGAGTGCCCTACTCTAATTCTTTAGTGATCGGAGACCATATTATTGATACAGGGGTCTCATCTGTCCGCCTAAAAAGAGTGAAAAGCACATTTTCTATTGATACACTTCTCTTTAGCCATTGGCACGATGACCATATTAGAGATAACAAGGTTTTTTCAGACATACCTGCTTATGCTCATCTCAATGCAAAATCGATAATTGAAAATATAGATAACCTATTAGATCTTTATGACATTCGAGGGAATAAAGCTGAAAAGCCATTTAAGGTTTTCCTCTCTGATGTAATTGATGTATATGATACTAAGGTTAAGGGAACGTTTGAGAATAATGATATTATTACAATTGGAGGAGATATTCAAGTGAGGGTAATTTCTACACCCGGTCATTCCACAGGTCATTGTGTGTTTCATATTCCGGAATTAAAGTTTGCATTTTTAGGTGACATAGATTTATCGCCTTTTGGTCCGTGGTATGGAGGAATAGATTCAGATATTTCTGAATTTAAACGATCCATTGATAAAATGCTTGAATTAGACCTTGAAACCATAGTTACGGGACATAGCGGTTTGTTTAATGGGCAGAAATTAATAAATAATGAACTGAGAAAGTATAAAAATATTTTTTCCAAAAGAGAGGAAGTAATTTTGAGTTATTTATCAAAAATGGAGCCAATACGACCAGAGGATTTATTAGAAAAAAATATAATTTATAGGAGGTATGATTTCCTCAAACCCTTTCTTCTTGCAATGGAAAAAACCATGATTCAAAAGCATTTTGATGAATTACTACAGAGAAATAAGATTAAACCGAGTGGAAATGGTTTTATTTTGAATTGAATGTATTTATTACTTTAAATCAAGCAATTTCACCAATTTGAGCATGAAAGTTCAATCTTTTTTCTTTCTAGCCTTAATAAAAGATTCTTCTACCTCAGATATGGTATCTAATGACTTTAATGGATAATCCCCTGTGAGGCACGCCTTACATAAGCCAGACTCTAAACCAATCGCCTCTTGCAATCCCTCTATGGTTTGGTAAAGCAAGGAATCTGCTCCAATGATGTTTCTCACCCGTTCGATATACTCCTTCCTTCCCACTTTTTTTAGAGAGCGTCCTGCTATTAATTCTTCTGTCGTGGGAAAATCAATCCCCATATAACATGCATTAATTACAGGCGGGGCGCTGATCCGAACGTTTACCGACTTTGCGCCGGCTTTCTTAATCAATTTGATAATCTGCTTGGTAGTTGTTCCCCGAACTATTGAATCATCTATTAAAATGATATCCTTTCCATCGACTACGCTTTTTATGGGGTTTAATTTCTCTCGAACGGCCGACTTTCGTTTCTGCTGACCGGGCATAATAAAGGTCCTCCACACATATCGATTCTTCATCAAACCCTCGAGATATGGTAAGCCAGACTCGTTCGCATATCCAACTGCTGCACTCCTGCCTGAGTCAGGCACGGGAACGACAATGGCATTTTCTCTAAATTCGGATTTTGATAGTTTCGGATCATTCTTAGCAAGGTTTTGACCCATACGCAATCGTGCTTGTGCTACGGAAACACCATCTATTATTGAATCTGGACGGGAAAAGTACACAAATTCGAATTGACATATTGCGGTTTTGTCTGAAGGGAGGACTAAATCTCTTATTATACCATTATCATAATTGAGGTGTAATATCTCTCCGGGCTCAACATCGCGCAATAATTCCCCTCCAAGGGAATCTATCGCACAAGACTCCGATGCAACAAAGTAAAAGGTGCGCATTTTCGTCTTTTTCTTTCCAATACATAAAGGTTTAAACCCCAATGGATCCCGAATTGCATATATATCCCCCTTGGGAGTTAATAAAACCAAGGAATAGGACCCATCCAGAGAGCTCGTCGCCTGCTTTAAAATCTCTGGCCAATTATCGGTCGTGGAGGAAATAGATGCGATTAACTGAGCAATTACTTCCGTATCGGTTTCATTGACGAAAATAAACCCCCGTTCTTCCATTCCCCTCTTTATTTCAAGATAATTGGCGATAGTACCGTTAAAGGCGAAGGAAAACTCGATCTTATTGTTTTTGAAGTGATAGGGTTGAATGAGGTCTTTCGAGGAGAAGTCCTCGGAACCCGTGGTTGCGTATCGATTGTGTCCTATTCCAATATTGCCCCAATATCTAAAGATATGTTTATTATCCAATACCTTTGATACTAAACCTTTTCTCTTATAGGTGAACATTTCTCCCCTTGTTTTTAAAAGAGAAATTCCAGACGACTCTTGACCTCTGTGCTGAAGGGAAATTAAGCCTGTATATAGAAATTGGGTGATTGAAAAGTCAATATCATCGCAGGTAACTCCAAAAACAGCGCATTTTTCCCTCGGTCTATCTAAATCGGAGCATATTCCTATTTTTGGACTCATTTTCAAAAAATAGAACAAGACAAATAGTTTATTAAAATATTATTTACCCTAAATAAATAAAAGCTTTGGATCCATATATTTTTAGTCCTCCGGAGGCAGAATTGCTAACCCCGTCCTTTTCTGCGGAAATTTAGCCGTTTACCCATTGCATAGCTTATTTCATTGTCTATACAATAACATGTGAATTACACTCCCCCTAAACAAAGGGGGCGGCTTCAACCATTCGGCTAGGTCTTTGCAACACTAGCTTCATTCGGCTGTTCGGGTCATTCACAAGGCCCCGATTTTTAAGAGTTTTTAGTAATTATTTTCAATTTCTTTAAATACAGCGCATTAATTAGGAAATGACTTTTATTGGATTGTTTCTATTTTTCAACAGACGGTGGAGTAGCCAATCTGTTCCTTTTCTCATCGAAATAAAGGATGTAATACTTTCCCAGAAGCCTTTCCAATCTTCCATGAAATTCAGGGTTTCGATCCTTTATCCATCGCATAGATTGTTTCATCGTCCAATTTAATCTTTTTATTCGGTCATTAGTCCTTCCTCAGTTGCAAGTCTCTCACGAACTTGGATTGTGGAGTTTTCCAACCATGACTCCATTAAATCGAGCATTTTTTCTGGCATATATTTTGATAAGTCCTTTATATTATTACCAACTGCCCTTCTAACATAGAGAGAGGGATCCATTCTCAATTCACTTAATAGGACTAATACCTTATCGTTTTTTTCAGGATTACGTAGCCTTTTGACCTCGGCTTTAGGCCTTAAACTTTCTGCCACCAACCGCCTAATATTTTCATTTTTATGGTTTATCCAATTAGACAAGAGAGGAAGGATTTGTTTCGGCTCTTTCTTTAAACTCGCAATAATCGGATAAATCGCAGCCTCTCTGATATTCCAATCGTCATGAGTTCCCCATTCCTCTAAGATTTCCGTCATTTTTTTAAAGTCTTCGGGATAGTCATTTATATATTCAGAGAGAAAAATCATAGTAAAATAATATATACTTGAAGATTTTGTATTTTTTTTAAAGTCCAGACAAACTTTTCCAAACTCCAGAACTTTCATATTCATTGTTTAAATGACCAAGAATTTTATTAAATACCCGATCAGTCTTACTGTAATCCATCCAATTATCTATTTCTTCACAAACTTTCTTAGTTCTTTCCCTTATATTCCGTGCAGAACTAATAGACACCATAATTTTCTAT
This sequence comes from uncultured archaeon, assembly GCA_964505645.1. Taxonomy (GTDB): domain Archaea; phylum Asgardarchaeota; class Lokiarchaeia; order Sigyniarchaeales; family SOKP01; genus TEKIR-8. Next base: position 5,821 of record CAZDJH010000008.1, read on the forward strand.
TATTTGATTAAAACTTATTTATTAAATTATAGAAAAAGATTTTTATTGTTTACAATATTGAATGAAGTTTCTATACATTTGAATCCCATATTCACTGGATTTTTCGGGATGGAACTGTGTTGCGACTATGTTTTCATTATAAACCATAGAACAAAACTCTATTTCACCATATGTCGTTTTTCCTAGAATATTTCCTTCGTTTTGAGGAACCCCATAATAACTATGAACGAAATAAAAATAGGTGTGATCAGGAATATCTTGAAGTAAAAAATGGTCGTCTCTTTGAAAATCAACACTATTCCAACCGATATGTGGGACCTTATTTACTTTATCGATGTTGAATTTAACCACTTCACCAGGAATGAAATCAAGACCCTGATACTCCCCCATCTCATAGCTCTTGGAATAAAGTAACTGGAGCCCCAAGCAAATGCCAAAGAGGGGAATTTCCATCTCAACTACCCGTTTAATAACGGGGATAAGATCCTTTTCCGATAATTGCTTCATAGCATCTCCAAAAGCCCCCACACCAGGAAGAATTATACCATCGGCATTAAGAATTTGCTCTGAATCATCGGTAATCACAGAATCTTTCCCTAAATGTTTAATGCACTTATAGACGCTTTTAAGATTTCCCATCTCGTAATCTATAATTGCGATATAGAATGGCATATGTCATAACCTCATGGGAATTCCCGATTGTTGGCATTCCCTTTTAACTTGCTCTATGGGATGTTCATTAAAATGAAAAATAGATGCTGCTAAGGCTGCATCCGCCTTCCCCTTTTTAAAAACCTCTATAAAGTGTTCTGGTTTTCCTGCCCCCCCAGAGGCGATAATAGGTACGTCCAGATCATCGCTAAAGGATCTAGTTAGTGGAATATCAAATCCCTTCTTGGTTCCGTCTCGATCCATGCTTGTTAGAAGTATTTCACCACTTCCCAATTCTGTTACCTTTTTACCCCATTTAAGTGCATCTTTTCCAGTAGGGGTCCGTCCCCCGTGGATATAAACCTCCCACCAGCAAAACTTATCTCCTATAGGCACTGTAATCTTATCCTTTGCTTCCGAAGGATTATTTACATATATCCGTTTTGCATCGATAGCGGTTACTATGCATTGAGAACCGAAAATCTCTGCACCCTCTGAAATGATTTCTGGATGTTTCACTGCCGCGGTATTTAATGAGACTTTATCAGCTCCAGATCTTAAAATTTCTTTAATATCGTCTATAGTGCGGATTCCCCCTCCGACGGTAAATGGAATAAAGACTTCCTCACCCGTCCTTTCAACTAATTCAATTAAAGTCTTCCGCTTATCAGATGAGGCGGTTATATCTAAGAATACAAGCTCATCAGCGCCTTTTATATCGTAATAACTTCCTAATTCAACAGCATCTCCCGCATCTCTTAAATCTACAAATTGAACTCCTTTTACTACACGCCCTTCCGTAACATCTAAGCAAGGAATAATACGTTTTGTAAGGGGCATATTAATTTTTAATTACGCGATTCAACCAAATTTTTATAGTTAGTTTTGAAATAAAATGAATAATTAAATGAAAATTTTTTCAAAGATAATAAAAAAAATATTAATTGTTAGTTTATTATGCTAATAAAGAATTATGAAAAGTGAACGATTTCGGTATGAATTCAAAGCAAAACATTGTATTTAAAATCTCTAATGAAGAAAAAGGTGAAGTAGACAAGATCCTAAGGGAGTGTCAATATGATAACAACAATTTGATATCAATTCTACAGAAAATTCAAGACAAGCATGGATATCTGCCCCGTAATGTCTTATTCTATATTTCCGAAAAAATGATGATTCCCACGGCAGAAATATATGGAGTGGGGACATTTTATACCCAATTTAAATTTAAGGCCATTGGGAAGCATTTAATTATCTGCTGCGATGGAACTGCTTGCCATGTTAATGGGAGCACACAAATAATGAACTTTATTCAAGATTATTTGCATATAATGCCAGGAGAAACGACTGAAGATAAACAATATACACTGGAAGTTGTTGCTTGCTTGGGATGTTGCGCAATATCTCCCGTATGTATTATCGATGGGAAGATCTACGGCGAAATCACGACTCAAAAAGTAAAAAAAATTATTAACAGACTGAAGAAAAAAACAGAAAAAGAAGAACTCAATAAGAATTGATTAAAATTATTAATCTAGCACGCTAATAATATGAATTCTACTCTAAATTTTATTTTTCAGAGACATTATGCGAAATTATCAGAGCATACTTACTAATATTAAATCATTAATGACCATTACAAATTAAAAATGAACGATTCCTATAAAACAAGAACTCTCCTACTCTGTAGAGGCACAGCATGTAATTCGATGAATGCGGGTTCCATTCATGAAGAACTTAAAAATCTCATTATTGAAAACAATCTGGAAGATTATGTCAAAATCAAACGGACTGGATGTCATGGATTCTGCCAAGTGGGACCTACGATCATCGTTAAACCCGATAATGTGTTATATAATCATTTAGAAATACAAGATTTGGAAGAAATTATTGAAAAGCATATAAAAAATGACAAGATTGTAGAAAGTCTACTATATAAAGAACCCAAGAGTGGAGATTTCATCCGAAACATGGACAATATTCAATTTTATGAAGAACAAGAACCGTTAATTACAAAAAATTGCGGAAAGATAGATCCCGAAGATATCAAAGAATTTATCTCAATTGGGGGGTATGATTCCATAAAAAAAGTCTTAAAAGAATACAATCCTGAAGATGTAATTGGGGAAATTAAGGCATCGGGGTTAAGGGGGCGCGGAGGTGCTGGGTTCCCAACGGGGCTAAAATGGTCCCTTTGTAGACAAGCAGAAGGGCATCCTAAATACTTAATATGCAATGGAGATGAAGGCGACCCTGGGGCGTTTATGGACAGAAGTATATTGGAAAGTGACCCTCATAGTGTCATTGAAGGAATGCTTATAGCAGCATATGCTATCGGGGCCAATCAAGGATTCGCATATATAAGAGCGGAATATCCTCTTGCTATTGAACGATTTAATACGGCATTAAAAAAAGCAGAGTCGGAAGGTTTTCTGGGCGAAAATATTCTCGGCTCCAGATTTAACTTTACCATAGAGTTAAAGAAAGGGGCGGGAGCATTTGTATGCGGGGAGGAAACCGCTTTAATGGCGTCAATAATGGGAAAAAGAGGGATGCCAGTGCCTAAGCCACCCTATCCCGCAAAATCTGGACTCTGGGAAAAACCAACTAATATCAATAATGTAAAGACCCTTACCACAGTCCCGAGAATAATTAAGAATGGTGCCGATTGGTATAAATCAATAGGAAGTGAAAAGTCCCCAGGAACCACTGTATTGGCTTTATCAGGGAAAGTTAGAAATTCTGGGCTGGTAGAGCTCCCATTAGGTACCAGTATTCGAACTTTAGTCTTTAATATCGGGGGGGGTATTCCAAATGGAAAAGAATTTAAAGCCGTACAAACAGGGGGTCCCTCTGGAGGATGTATTCCAAAAGAATATATCGATACCCCTTTAGATTATGAACATTTGACTTCTTTAGGGTCTATTATGGGTTCCGGAGGGTGTATTGTTTTAGACGAGACCTCATGTATGGTTGAAATTGCCCGCTATTTTATTGCATTCTGCCAAAAGGAGTCATGCGGTAAATGCGTGCCTTGTAGGATTGGAACTAAGAGAATGCTTGAAATTCTTACGAATATTACAAAAGGAAAAGCGAACATGGAGGATTTAGAAGAACTCGAGAAGTTAGCTAATATTGTAAAGGAAACAAGCTTATGCGGTCTGGGAAAGACTGCACCTAACCCCGTATTAACTACTCTGAAATATTTTCGGGACGAATACATAGCACATATAAAACATAAAAGTTGCCCCGCATTGGTATGTGAAGATCTTATTGAATTTGTAATTGAACCAGAAAAATGCATCGGATGCGGAGTATGTAAGCAAAACTGTTCTACTGGGGCAATTGAAGGCGAGCCAAAAGAGGTCCACCAGATAAACCATAAACTATGTGTCAAATGTGGTATTTGCTACAGTTCTTGTACTCAAGACGCAATCTTTAAAAGAACAAATCCAATTAAAGAGGGGTGAATAATAATGACAAATGAAAAAAAAACAATAACAATTGATGGCCAAAAAGGAGAATTCTCTCCAGGAGAGACCATATTAGATGTTGCCAAAAGAATAGATATCTATATTCCAACACTCTGTCATCTAGAAGGGTTAGAAGGGTATGGTGCTTGTCGCCTATGTTTATGTAAGGTGGAAAATTCAGGTAGAAAAATGACCGTTCCGGCTTGTACCACTCCCGTTGAAGAAGGAATGGTAATTATCACGAAAGATGAAGAACTCCAATATCTAAGGAGTGAAATAATGAAACTAATATTGAGCGAGCACCCTCACTCATGTTTAATTTGTAATGAAAAGGAAAGATGCGAGGAGTTGAGACCTTCACTTCATAAGGCAGGGCGTATATTTGGTTGCTTTTCTTGCCCTAATAAAAATGATTGTGAAGTTAGGAAAATTATTGACTATTTAGAAATCGAAGATATACAACACGATTTAGATTATAAAGGTTATCCGCTTAAAAGGGAAGATCCATTTATCGAAAAGGACTATAATCTCTGCATCTTATGCGGGAGATGTGTAAGAATATGTAATGAATTGAGGGGTATAGGCGCTATTAATTTTATAAATCGTGGGCACGACACAAAAGTCTCTACAACCTTAAATTTACCTAGTATAGAAACTAATTGTCAATTTTGCGGAGCATGTGTGGATGCGTGTCCTACTGGGGCTCTAAGTCCTAGAAATACGAAATGGAACACTGAATTTACGAAAAAAACTACATCTATATGTGGATTTTGTAGTATAGGATGTGGGTTTGATTATTATTCGACCCATGGGAATTTAACTGATTCCAAACCCAATGAAGATAATAGCATCAATAAGGGGCAAGCATGCGTTGTTGGCCGTTTTTGCACCCCTCAGTTTAATAACGGAAAAAGTAGACTGAAATATCCCGCATATAAGGTTAAAGATAGGCATATCCCCGCCAAATGGCCCGAGATTTACGAGAGAGTTGCAGAAAAATTGAATTCCTACAAACCAGAAGAAATCGCGTTTATGATCTCCCCAGACTTATCTAATGAATCTGCATATGTATTACAGAAACTCTCAAGGGATATTCTGCATACATACAATATTTTCTTGCCGATAGAAGAATCTTCGGTTTTAATATATTATGATTTAATGAAAAAGCATCTAAATCAAACCAAAAACCCCGTTAATTTTAAAGAACTTGTAGATTCAGATGTTATAATCATGTTCAATACCGATATTCAACTTACCCATCCTCTTTTACTCATCAATTTAAAAAAGGCAAAAGAGCGAGGGGCAAAAATAATATCAATCAATTTAACGAGGTATAGACTCCCATTAGAAACTCGGCGGCTGCTTGATTATGATTTAAATTTATCCAGTAAGGAAATAATTCATTTTATCCTCTCATTATCCAAACAATATCTTAAAAACTTTCAAGGTTCCGAAAATATGGTGTTCGGCAAAGAAAAATTCCTCTCATTATTGAACCATCTGGAAGTTAAATCCCAAGAAGGTCAATCTGGGGTGGCAATTGAAGAGATTATCCATGTTTTGGAGGAAAAGGAGGGTTTCAAGGGAATTCTCGTGTTTGGATTATTGAAAACACTTTCGCCAGAATATATACGAGAACTTATTGGTCTACTTTTTAATTTGATTATCTTAAGCAAAAAGAATTTTAACATACTCCCACTCTGGAGGAGTGGAAATACAAATGGGGTTTACCATACTATTTTTTCTTCAAACAAATTTAACTCTAGTTCCGAGATTTTAAAAGAGATCAGCGAAGGAAAAATAAAGGCCTTATATCTCACTGAACGTATTAATAATCGCAGTCTGCTTGATAAGCTCGAGTTAGTTATTCTACAAGATATATATCCATCGGAAGATCTTCAATTTGCAGATATAGTTCTGCCCGTACGCTCGTTCTTAGAGCAATCAGGAACGTATTTAAATTCTGAATCGAGATTACAGAGGATAAGAAAAAGTGCCCACGAAAAGGGTGACTCTAAGGCAGATTGGAGAATTTTCTGCGAATTAAGCTCGGCAATAAACCAAAATGATAATTCTTTTGGTTTTTCCAGTACAGCCGAAATCTTAAAGGAAATTAAGACCGACATTCCCGATTTTGGCAATTTTAACTCCAAAGAAAGTATGCAATTACACAATAATATCAAATTCTTTGAGCCAAAATTACCAGAGGAATACCCACGCTCACGTTATGAGGTCTTTACCCATAAATCCTTCAAGTTCAGAGGTGAACCCTTATATCGACAAGTCGCAGATCTAAGAAGACTTATTGAATATCGAACTGAAAAGGTGAATGTTGCTCAAGAAGAGACAACGGGAGAATACACAACAGAAAAATCAGAATTTAGGGTCCTTAATAACGAGGAAGTCGCTTTGAATATGTTTAAACTCGTTATTCAAGCTCCGCTCATCGCTAGAAAGGCGCGACCTAGCAGTTTCGTTATTATTATGCAAAACGAACTTAGTGAACGTATACCATTAACCATATCAGACTGGAATGAAGAGGAAGGAACTATTATCGTTTTTTATCAAGAATCTGGCTTTTCAACGAGATCTTTAACCGAAGCACAAAAAGGAGATTACCTTTATAGTGTTGTTGGTCCATTGGGGAACGAAATAGAGCTTAAAAAGTTTGGAACGGTTTTATTAGGCGGTGGTTGTTATGGAATAGGGGCAATCTATCCCATTGCCCGGAGGTTAAAAAAGTTGGGAAATCGTGTCATAGTTATCTTAGAGGCTCGAAATGAACGATTACTTTACTTGGAAAACGAATTTGAATCCCTTGTTGATGATGTTATTTATTGCACTTCGGATGGTTCGAAAGGTTTAAAGGGAAAAATTCAGGAGGGTATAACTTATGCATTAGATAACTTCGGGTCCTTCGATAGGTGCCACTTTATCGGCTGTAATGTGATGATGATGAACGCCTCCGATACGACTGAATCCAATGGTGAAATTCCTACGCTTGTGAATTTGAACACCATAATGATTGATGGTACGGGAATGTGTGGTGGTTGCAGAGTCACTTTAAAACAAGATGGAGAAAAGATAACTAAGTTTGCATGCGTAGACGGACCTACATTTGATGGTCATATAGTTGATTGGGAACACCTCATTAACCGTGGTGAACGATTCGGGTTAACCGAAAAGCAAGTCTTTCAAACTCATACTTGTAAGGCATTAGAAAAGGAACGAATAGGTGAAGAACATGAGTGAACCTAAAGAAAAAGAAAAGGGGAAAAAAAATACAAGGCAGGAAATGCCCGAGCAAGACCCCTTATTGCGGCGGAGGAACTTCAATGAGGTCAATTTAGGTTACACGCCAGAATTAGCCAAAAAGGAGTCACAAAGGTGCTTACAGTGCGGAAAGCCTCTATGCATTGAAGGATGTCCGGTAAATGTAGATATTCCGGGATTTATTAAGTTAATGCAAGAAGGTCAATACTGTGAAGCTGCTTGGAAAATAAAAGACACGAACGCATTACCCGCCATATGCGGACGAGTTTGCCCCCAAGAAAACCAGTGTGAAGGGAGCTGCATCATGGGAAAGCGATTTGAACCTATAGCAATTGGGCATCTCGAGCGCTTTGCGGCAGATTACGAGCGGCATAGTGGTAAATGTAAAATACCAGAAAAAGAATCTCCCAACGGGATGAACATAGCAATTATCGGGTGCGGTCCCTCGGGGTTAACAGTTGCGGGAGACTTAGTAAAATTGGGGTATGAAGTAGTCATCTATGAAGCTTTTCATAAAGGGGGTGGAGTGCTAGCGTATGGCATTCCTGAATTTCGGTTGCCTAAAGACATCGTCCAGAAAGAAATTGATTACGTTACCTCCCAAGGAGTGAAAATTAAGTATAATATGGTTATTGGTAAGGTGCTAACGATCGATGATCTCTCGGAAATAGGATACGATGCGATCTATATCGCAATAGGGGCGGGCTTACCGCGCTTTCTTGGAATGCCCGGAGAAAATCTTAACAGGATCGTGTCTGCAAATGAATATTTGACACGGGTAAACTTAATGAAGGCCTATGATTTTCCAAATTATAAAACCCCTTATATTTCGGGCAATAAGGTGTGTGTTATCGGCGGCGGTAATGTCGCGATGGATTCCGCACGGACCGCTCTGAGACTGGGTGCCGATGAAGTCACCATTGTTTATCGAAGGGCAATGGAGCAGCTCCCAGCACGGATTGAAGAGGTTCATCATGCTCAAGAGGAGGGGGTAATATTCAATTTATTAACAAACCCCAAGCAGTTTATCGGGGATGAGAATGGGAATGTGGAAAAAATAGAAGTGATTAAAATGCGATTGGGAGAAAAAGACGCTTCAGGGAGGGCAAGACCTATTCCAATCGAAGGGTCAGAGTTTCTCATAGAAACCGATTTGGTTATAATCGCCATTGGGAATAACGCAAATCCGTTGTTAACTTCTACGATTCCCGAATTGGAACTTACAAGGTGGGGAAACATAAAAACCGATGAATATGGTCGCACAAATATAGAAGGAATCTATGCTGGGGGCGACATTGTTACGGGGGCAGCGACAGTAATATCCGCAATGGGCGCGGGGAGAAAAGCAGCTAAGGCAATTCATAAGGATTTACAAAATAAATAACTTAATTACTATTGGGTTTTAAAATTTTTCACTTGAAAATTTTTTAGAATCTATATTAGTTATATTAATTATATTCATTTAATTTATAAAATAATTAAATATTGTTTAACTAGTTCTATCAATATAATATTTTTAATATTTTTAAATTAAAATAAGTAATCGATGAGTAATTATGTCAGAATATGTGGAACGAGTCTATAATATTGTATTAGAGAAAAACCCCGGAGAACCAGAATTCCATCAAGCTGTAAGAGAGGTCTTTGATAATTTAATACTTGCTTTGGAGAAGAACCCATTATATGAGAAAAACAAGATTCTGGAGCGAATTATCGAACCAGAGCGTCAAATTATATTTAGAGTCCCTTGGGTGGATGATAATAGTGAGATACAAGTTAATCGGGGGTTTCGAGTCCAATTTAATTCAGCAATCGGACCGTACAAGGGAGGGCTCCGATTTCATCCCTCAGTGTATATTGGAATTATCAAATTTCTGGGATTCGAACAAATTTTCAAGAATTCACTGACTGGACTCCCAATGGGGGGAGGGAAAGGAGGTTCCGATTTTAATCCCAAAGGAAAGTCAGATATGGAAGTAATGCGATTTTGTCAATCGTTTATGACAGAACTCTATCGACACATCGGTCCAGATACAGATGTACCAGCGGGGGATATCGGTGTCGGAGGGAGAGAGATCGGATATTTATATGGTCAGTATAAACAAATGAGAAATCGGTCAGATGGAGTACTTACTGGAAAAGAGCTGGAATACGGAGGTTCCCTGATACGCCCCGAGGCAACGGGATACGGCTCAGTGTATTTTGCGAAAGAAATGCTAAATAAGAGGGGCGAAAAAATTGAAGGAAAGGTATGTACCGTATCGGGTTCGGGCAACGTGGCTCAATACACTACTGAGAAATTAAACCAACTCGGAGCTAAAGTGGTGACTCTCTCTGATTCAGATGGATGCATATATGATCCTGATGGTATTTCAGGAAAAAGATTTAAATATCTATTAGATTTAAAACAAGTCCAACGCGGTCGAATTAGAGAATATGCTGAAAAATATGACGTAAAATATATTCCAAAGGGAAAACCTTGGAATATAAAATGTGATATCGCATTCCCCAGCGCTACTCAAAATGAAATTGAAAAGCAGGATGCCGACCATTTAGTAGAGAATGGAGTCATTGCCGTAAGCGAAGGGGCAAATATGCCCTCAACAAACGAGGCAATAGGGATCTTTCTTGAATCAAATGTGGCATTTGGGCCTGGGAAAGCAGCAAACGCTGGTGGCGTCGCAACCTCGGGTCTTGAAATGGCCCAAAACGCAATGAGATTATCATGGAGTAGAAAGAAAGTGGATAAACGACTACATGAAATAATGATTAATATTCATGATGCAGCCTATAAGATCTCGGAAAAGTATGGCGTCCCAGGGAACTATGTGTTGGGTGCTAATATTGCCGGCTTTGAGAAGGTCGCAAACGCAATGATTTCTCAAGGACATTGGTAATTCGCAGTTTTAAATTTATTGAGTATATTTAGAATTATGGTATTAATTAAGGAAAAATAACCGATTAATCTTAAATATTTTTAAATTAACATTTTTCCAATAGAAAATAGCAATTATTCTGATTGAGCTGATGAACGAGTTCACTTAATTGAATTTAATTAGATTAGGAATTAATTAACATTTCAAAGATATATTAAACCCTTCATTTATTTAAGATTATCCTTAAATTCTTCAATTATATTAAAAGCATCCTTTTAAAAATGTTATAAATTTATGGAAATATCGTATTATAATAATGATAAAAAATATTCCTATTAAATTTATGAAAAGAATAGGCATTAAAATAAATATGACTTCTCACCAATCTATTTATCTCGAGCTTTCCCGATAAACAACAGCAATTTGTTTAATTGGGTCAGCATATATCTTCACACTCTCTTTTAAATTCTCATATATATCAACAACTTGGATTATATCCTTGTATTTTTCTGCTTCCTTGAGATATTCAGAAAGCATATTTTTGGATTGATTAAAGAAATTTTTATTAAGTATCGAATCTGCATCTTTAGGGTCGATTGATAAATAAAGAATATTATTTTCTACAAGGTCATTAAAAAAATGAGTTCCTAAAGAAGCATCTGGCACCAAATTTTTATGCATTTCAGCGATTTCACAAATAATAGATATATTATTTATTTCTTGAAAATTAACAGGGACGCCAAGCGAGGGACTTGTAGTTGCCCATCTTCCAGGACCAACCAAGATGATGGTTTTCTTTTCAGAACCCCTATGAATTTGATTTATTTTACCGATGAGTCTAGCGATATGATATCGTTCTTTAATTGATAATTTACTATATGACTCTGGAATGATGTATATTAACTGATCAATAGATTTCGCAATCCCATATCCCACAATGGGGCCTCTGGTTTTAAATATTATATCCTTATCGTGTAAATCCCTTGGTTCGGTAAATCTTTCAAATTCGCTCTTTATTTGAAGTGGGCGGCATTGGAGAATATATATTCTATAATTGAGATTATCGAAAAAGTTAATTGTAAATTCAATATCTATTGAGTAATCATATATTTTTGAGAGATATTGAAGTATTTCGCGCATGTCATCAACGATCTCGCTTTTTTCAATGATTTTGTCTAAATCTAACTGATATATTTCCCTCTCTATATTTCTTGTTCGTAACATACGCTCCGTTTCTAAATCTCGGGATGTGAATCTACGGAACGGGAGATTTTCGGAGTATTGAATAACTTCATTGAAATGCATCGTTGAAAATAAATTTTCCTTAAGATCTAAAACATCTACTTTTCGTTGATTACATTTTTTTTCCAAATTCTTACCATCTTCTGGTCTTTTTTCAGGAGCATTTAACGCCACTATTCTCGTATAATCATCGTCCGATTTTTCAACGGCCCTTGTTCCTAATCCGAAAACTAACCTTATCACCCCTGCATTAGGATCTATCTTCGGGTTCCAAATGAATGGATTAAAGGAATATCCGACTCCAGCTAACTGTGGATAGAATAAGCGTCCATATCGGGATCCCGAAACTCTCTGTATTAATAGTGCCATCTGTTCATCTTTATCTATTAAATCCCTCCTAAATCGATAGATCAAGGCTCCTTCACTCAAAGTACTTTTATAAACCCTTCGGACGGCATTTATAAATTCAGCGAGTCTTTCTTTGGGATTTCCTTGATTTGGTAGATACACACTATCATACTTACCCGCGAAAGCGTTCCCATAAGCATCTTCTAGTAAACTACTACTCCTGACAATAATAGGTGACTGACCATAATAGTTTAGCATATTTTTAAATTGTTGAAGAATCTCATCTGAAAATTGCCCATTTTCCAAGATTTGTCTTGCTTGAGCGGCCAATTCCAGAAATTCATTAACGGACTTGCTTTTTCGGATTTTGTATCGGATCCACCAACAATCATTCATTACAAGATAACTATAAAATACATCCGAACCGATAAAAAAAGAATCATGCTGTTCAAGTAATTTGGACCACTTAGGGTCTTTACTTTTTAAGATTGCTTGAGCCAATAACATTCCAACACTTTTTCCCCCGATTAAGCCCGTTCCGATCATCCTCTGGCCGATATTTGACAAGTCTTTTAATTCAAAATAATTGCATGACATTCTAAATAATTTAATATCTCGTGTAATAGCCATTCTGATTATTTTTTCTTTTAAACTTGAAACTTGGTTTTCATTCAGAGAATCAGATTCTGGGCTTTTTATATTCCTATATGCTTGGCTAAATGTTCGAGACCAAATGTCTTGTCTATTTTTAGTAAAGTCAACCCATGGTTGGGTATAAGGAGAGAGAATCTCGGAAATCTCTGCGCTATTATTGACGGGAATAAACTCATCATCTCTCCAAGCATGGAGCATATACATAGTAGGAGAATGTCGTTTCCATACCTTAAGAGGATGTATATAGAACCTCTTGCCTTTTTCATAGACGTCTAAGATAATTTGTGCTGTATTATGGATCTTTGAAATGGTATATTGGCTATGCTCATTCCTGATTAAAGCGAAGTAAGTCCCTGTTTCAAAATCGAATAAATAGGGGCAAGCAAGCATAAAAAAGTTTCCAGCCATCCTATCGCTATACCAATCAACGGCTAATTCACTTAGAGAATCGAATACATATGCTGCCCCCTTCCCGTATTTTCTAATAACACTGAAAACTTCATCAATAAAATGCTCAAAGCCTTCTTCTGGATGTGCCATGAAGATTTCTGCCTTGATATCTGGAGGTATTAGCGGAATATGTTCTGCAAATCGAAAGTAAATTAAGGGGCGTTCCTTTTTTTCATTATCGATACAAAAAGCATGAACAAAAGGGATATAATCATTTATTTTATCTACTTGGAATACTATATTATCTCCAGGATGTACATTATGTAGGAGTTCATCAAGGGCGGGTATTCCTGTACTAAATTTGATCATTTCAGAATTCATTATAATTTTTACTTCTAGAAGCGTTGTTCTTTATTCGATAATATTAAATACCAAATTTCTTAATTTATTCATATAATATAAATATAAACATTATAAAAGTAAGAAATCAATTCACTTACATCTTAGATTAAATTAATCTTATCTTTATATATCATAATATTGTACTCCCAAGAACTCCCAAGAAGTTAATAATCTTATTGAGAATAACTTCATTTTTTATATTTTCATTCACTCCAGAGAATTGATTTGATATTTTAATCATTAGGAAATTCAAAAACAGAGCCATTTTTCATAAGTATATATTGGCTATATTCTATTAACTTATTATATATATTTAACCAAAATTATAATAATTAACCCATTCTATATATAATAACTAATATAATTGTAAAAAGAAGTGAGTTAAAATTACAAAATTCAACATGGTGACCCATCGGAGCAGTATGATTGGGACACGTACTAGAGTTGAGGACTCTTGTGAAAGTGGTCTCTGTCCGATCTGTTTAGCAGACTGTCCTGTGTTTTGTGAGGTCAGTAAATCAGCATTGAGAGGTCGAGAGGTCCTATATCCGTTACGTCAATACTTTGGTGATTCGACTGCAGGAACCCCAAAAGATTTTGGTTTTTCCTATTCCGACTTTCAAATCCAATTTGAAGTGCGGGGTGCCCAAGGAATTGAAGAGCACGAGGATTGTGTAATCTTTCCAAACGCAGATGTCACTTCAAAGTGGGGTAATATTGAACAAAAACTACCCATTGTTATTGCGGGCCTTGGTAGTACTTATGTTGCAAAAAAGAACTGGGAAGGCCTTGCTAAAGGCGCTGCAATGTCGGGTGTGAGTGTCACTGTAGGGGAAAACGTGGTTGGAATGGATAACAACGCGCAATTTGAGAATGGAAGGGAATATCCTAAGGTCATTGATACGGTCGATATGAAATCCCGAGTTAAGGCATATAGAGAATTTTGGGATGGAAAGCACGGAGATATTATCGTTCAGAAGAACGTTGAAGATACTCGATTAGGGGTTTTTGATTATGTATCCTCCGAACTTGAAATTGATTCACTTGAAATCAAGTTTGGTCAGGGTGCCAAGGCAATTGGTGGTGAAGTTCGCCTCAAAACACTCGAGAGAGCCCAATTATTGCAAAAAAGGGGGTATTTAGTTATACCTGATCCCTCTGATCCTATGGTAATAAACCAGTGGAAAAAGGGATTAATTCCCGATTTTGAGCGACATAGTAGAGTAGGATTATCGACTACCGAAGATGTCTTAGAAGAGATTGATTCCCTTCGGGAACGGGGGGTAAAAAATATCTTTATTAAGACTGGAGCATATAGGCCTTCGGCTACCGCTTGGATAGTTCGCCTTGGAGTTGAAGGCGGGGTCGATGGTATGACATTCGATGGTGCCGGGGGAGGAACTGGAATGAGTCCTGTGAGCATGATGAACGAGGGTTCAATCCCTACCGCATACCTCCAAGCCCTTGTAGTGGGCTGCTTAGATATGATTAAACGAAAGAATCCGAACGCTGATATACCTTCCATTGCGATGGCGGGAGGTTTTGCCCGTGAAACCCAAATGTTTAAATCTTTATCTATGGGAGCACCCTATGTTACATGTATCGCTATGGCGAGAGCGCCGATCACAGCTGTAATGAAATCGAAATATGTAGAAAAAACAATAAATCATAACTCCGCAACGCCAGCAATGCTAAAGAATTTAGGATTTCCTCGTAGTAAAGACCCCGATACATTAACACTTGACGAAGCATTTGTCGAATACAACCAAATGGAACGCAAATATCCAGAGAAAAAGATACCGTCCGCCGCATTAGGTTTATACACCTATTTCACTAGCAAATTGGGGATTGGGCTGAAGCAACTTCTTGCGGGAACTCGAAAGTTTAAGTTAGATCTCATAGATCGGGAAGATATTGCCTGCATTTCTCAACGCGCAATCGACGTATGCAATCACTGGGATTTAGGGATTAACTCTCAAGAAGCTCACGATATGGAGCTAGTTAAGAAAGAGATTTACAGTGGAAACTATTGAATCTCTTATAAAATCTTGCTTTTTTATTTTTTAAAATTTTTTATACTTCAATTCTTAAGTTCGTCATTGGAAGATATTTAATGGTCTCTCCATTATCTTCAATTTCTCTTATGATTACATCTTGATCTAATTTTAACTCTTTAAAACTATGATAACCCAAAGCATTTCCCAATCCTTAATAATAGATATTATTCTAATATATGACGAAGATATACCTGATTTTCTTTTATCATTCGAATTCAATCGTCGCCGGAGGTTTATTAGAAATGTCATATACCACGCGATTAATACTTTTAACCTCGTTAATAATTCTAGTACTGACCCGTTCGAGAAAATCCCACTCCAGTTTTGCGAAGTTAGCGGTCATAGCATCTGAGGATTCGACCACCCGGATGGCGCATAAATATTCGTAGGTTCTATAATCCCCCATAATCCCTACGGTTTTTAAAGGTAAGAAAATACAAAAGGCTTGCCATATCTCATTATAAATCCCTTCTTTCTTAATCTCCTCAATAAGTATCGCATCTGCGTCCCGTAAGATATCCAATCTCTTTTTGCTTATAGATCCAATAATCCTCACAGCTAATCCTGGACCCGGAAATGGATGTCGACGCACTATTTGCTCAGGTAATCCCAATCGTAGCCCAATCTTTCGAACTTCATCCTTGTATAAATCCTTTAGTGGTTCGATTATGTTTAGTGTCATATCCTTTGGAAGTGTAAGGTTATGGTGCGATTTTATCTTGGCGGCAGACTTACTCGTTGCAGCGGTTTCTACCCTATCTGGATAAATTGTCCCTTGTGCCAGGAATTTTATATTTGGATATTTTTTTTCGAGTTCAATGGTTTTTTCCTCAAAAATTTCGATGAATTTATGCCCAATTATCTTTCGCTTTTCCTCGGGTTCCTTAACCCCTTCTAACGCACTTAAGAAAGCCTCTTCAGCGTCCACATAATGAAAGTTTTTAAACCCCAGCTCATTCTGAAATGTCTTTCGAACCTCAGAGACCTCACCTTTCCTCAATACACCATTATTTACAAAAATACAATGCAACCGATCCCCCAGAGCATCATGGAGCAAAACCGCAGCCACAGAGGAATCAACTCCTCCACTTAACCCGAGAATGACCCTATCTTGAGGGGCTACCGTTTCTTGTATTTTATGAACGGCTTTTTCAATCCAATCTTGAAGTTCCCACTCAATTTTGGCGTGAACGATGTTTCTGATAAAGTTTTCTAATACAAGGTTACCCTTGGGAGTATGGTTCACTTCGGGATGAAATTGAACACCATATAATAGTTCTTTATCGTTCCCATAAGCAGCAATTGGACAAGTCTCTGTTTTTGCTAATATTTCAAATCCCTCGGGCATCTTTTTAACTTGATCGCCATGCGACATCCACACGATCTCATTTTCATTTAACCCTTCAAAAATGCCTTCGGATTTAAGAATTTTAATCTCTGTTTTTCCGTATTCCTTACGTGTATGGGATTCAATCGTGCCATTAAGCTGATGGATAATCAAGTGAAGACCATAACAAATTCCAAGAACAGGGACCTTCTCTTGCTTAATATACTTATAAAAGTCCTCCGAAAGGTATGGGCTTCCTTCCTCGTATACGCTGTTCGGTCCACCCGAAAGGATTATTCCTTGTGGATTTCTTGCCCTTAACTTGTCGATAGAGGTATCATAAGGTAGGATCTCCGAGTAGACACCAAGATCCCTCACTCGACGCGCAATCAGATGACAGTATTGGCCTCCAAAATCCAGAATAATTATTTTATCCATATATTCCCAACTATGAGCTTAAAATATATTAATTCTTATTATGGTATAATGAAGGGTTGGAGATTAATCTTATAGCAAATGTTATGAATTATTTAAATTTGATATGAGGATAAGAAAAAATATATTATTTATTTTAACTTAATCTGAATTAATAAATATATAAAGTAGATGAAAAAAGTTGATAGAAAGTTTAATTGTAATTGGGATGAGTATATTTGGGATCGTAGTAGTTATTCTTGTAATAATGGGAAAAAGCATAGAGACGGTCACCGAGTATGAGCGTCTCATCGTTTTCAGATTCGGTAAATACAAAAGAACTGTAGGTCCTGGCCTTGTTTTTATCCTTCCATTTGTAGAGACTACAGATAGAGCTGATATGAGAATTAAAACCCTTGATATATCAAAGCAAGAGATTATAACACGTGATAACATCCCTATAACGCTTGATACATCTGTTTTCTATAAAGTGATTAATCCAGAATATGCCACGACAAAGATAGAGAATTTTATGAGAGCTGTACTTAATTATACTCAAGGAGCTCTCCGAGATGTAATTGGGAATATGGAGCTTGACGAAGTTCTTACCCAGAGGGAGCGCATCACAAAAGAGATACGGAAGGTTGTTGATGAAGAAACAAGAGATTGGGGTATACAAATTACTCAGATTAAGATCCAGCAGATTGAACTGCCCCAGAATATGAAGCGTGCAATGGCAGTTCAAGCAGAAAAGGAGCGTGAGAAGCGTGCCTCCATTATTGCTTCTGAAGGAGAATTTGAATCCTCAAAAAATATTGCGGATGCCGCAAGGGTCTTATCCTCGACTCCGGGCGCAATCAAGTTAAGGACGCTTCAAACAATAAAGGATATCGCTCAAGAACCCTCACAAAAAATAATAATCTTCCTACCATCTGAGATCTCCGAATTAGGAAATGTCCTTAAAAAATTTATAGATTAAGATTAACTAATATTTTTTTTATACTTTTATTAAACTCTCTAATTTAACTGACTGCGAAAGAAGTCCCCTACATTTGGACTTGAATTAGGAAATATAGTAACTTCTTCAGATGGTATTGTTTATATTATAGGTATATACGCTCATCAAGGGTTCGTCATCAATAATTCTGGAGGATCATTTTCTTCCCCAATGAATTTCTCTGGTAATATAGGGGATATTGATGCCGCAATCGATGAGGATGATAATATTCATATTGCTTGGAATAATGCTACCGGTGATAACGTGGGAGTTCATTATATGTATTTAAATACATCCTCGGATAGTTTTGGAGAATCCGTTCATATACCAGATACTGATGGTAATGAAACTAGGGTAACTATAGATGCATGGAATACTTGGACTAATCCAGGTGCTCTTACTCTTGCATCGGTACATATTGCATTTCTTGATGAAGATAATTATCCATATGAACAAGGATATACTGGTGATTTGGAAATTAGATATACCTCGAACAGTGGAAATCTTAACAATTTTAGTACTCCTGTATGGGTAACCTCAAATAATGGTAATGAGTATAGTCCATCAATAGCGGTTGATAAAAAAGAGACTGGTGTCGCCCATTTAGCTTGGGTATATCATCATATGACGGGTCAATATAAGGTTCATTATGCGACATCTGCTAATTGGCTAGCACAGAAAAGACCAAGCCCATTTAGTGATTCTTGGGAATTTCATCCTGATATTGTAGTCGATTCTAATTCAATAGCACATTTAGTATGGAGTTATGATGCTGATATTAAGAAAATAATACAATATATCTTTATCGATGAACTAAGACCTTCAACCGAATTTACTACTCCAATATCTATTCAAAATATTAGTACTGGTACACAAGATGGAGACCCGACAATCACAAGAGATTCTTCAGACGATATTCATGTAGTGTGGAAAGGAGGTCTTGAAGAAGAGGCAGAATTATATTATGCTAAAGGAGTAACAACCATACCATCATCGGGAGGGGTCAGTGGCGGAGATTCAGTTCCTGGTTACCCCTTATTATTTATAGCAGCTTCAGTTATCCCCCTAATTTACATTATTGGGAGAAAATTAAAGAAATAAAATTTAAATCTAAAATTTTCAACTTTTTTTTATGTGGTTTCAAATTAATCCTTGTCGATAAAAACATTTTCAACTCTTTTTCTTCGGCTTTTCTCGATGATAGGCATTAAAATCGGCGGTGAACCCCTCATAAGCCTTGCTTTTTGTACGCCATTTTGCCGTTTGTCCGCCGATATATAACCGCTGCTCACCCCTCAACTGTGTTATGATCTACTCGGAGTAGGCCGCTACGATATCGCGCTCCAACACTTACTTCTCACAGTGCTTTAACCGCAAGATATCTCCCCCGCAAGTGGCAAATAAATTGCCCACATTTCCTTTTGCTACACGGTTAATTATAGATTGCTTCTGTTTAATGAAGCCTTGTTCGAGGAATGAATTGGTCTTAATCGTTTCGGGAAAGTGATAATTTTTTATAATGCATTATTTAATATTGTATTAATTTAAATATCATTACGACGTTATAAATTATTCACATAACTATCAATTAATCTCTAAATGTACCAAGAGGGGGGTTGCCATTAACTTCCTCTTGGAATTGGCCTTTTATAATCCTTTTCGCCAACTTATTATTTATATGAATCTATAAGTTACTTTAATAATGACTATACAATTATACTAAATATAAATCTTCCTAAGAAAACATATGAATTATTCGACAGAAGAGAGAGATAGATTATGGAAAAAACCTTTGAGAATTTAAGATTTGCCTTTGCTTTCGAAAGTCAAACACGATCTCTTTATGAAATATTTTCAAAAAGAGCGGCTAAAGAAGGATATGCTGCGCTTTCTAATTTCTTTGAAGATATCACACAGCAGAAAAAGCAACACGCCAATTGGTGTTATATAATGCTCCAGAAACTAAAGGACAAGAGGGGTTTTGAAGAAGGATCTACAAGCTTAGAAGAAATCCCATCTTTAGGCTCTACATCAGATAATCTTGATACCGCCTTAAGGATTCAGGATAAGGAATGGAGGGAGTTGTTTACTAAATTTTCCAACCTCGCAAAAGAAGAAGGTTTGGAGGAAATCTCCTCTCGGTTAAAAACGATAGCAAACAGGGAAAAGATATTTTTTGAGAGATTTAAGATTTTTGCCAGTTTATTTGATGCGAAAAAGCTCTTGAGCAATGAAAGCACCATCGTTTGGGAATGTTCATCTTGCGGATTTCAGCTAAACTCAGTTGAATTACCCGATGATTTCATCTGCCCTTCTTGTGGACAATTGGAAAACTATTTCCAAAAGAAGTATTTGAACTTATCCGGAGAGGAAAATGTTGTCTGGGAATGCATGGAGTGTGGGAACGAAGTTTATCTGGAAAAGCTTCCCGATGGATTCAAATGTTCTAATTGCGGAAGGTCAAGTGGATATTTCCGTAGGAAAAAGATGGAAGCGGTATCTGATCAAGTCTTCGGCATGTCAAATATACCTTGGGTTTGTATGGAGT
>CAZDJH010000009.1:0-24984 GCA_964505645.1 uncultured archaeon
CAAATATCTGAGATTTAACGATAGTTTCATCGAAACACTCCCCATTCCCCCAAAAATCCCCGATTCTCTGGGAAACATGGGGAAGGTCTTGCAGTTTCTAACGCAATTACTCTATGATTATAAATGTAATATAGATTATTATAGAAATTTAGCATAGCCCCAAATCCAAGAAATGATAGTTTTCTTTATGCATCTCTCCGAATCACTCACTCGCGTTTTATACCTCTCTGGTCTGGAAAATGCTCATAAACAGAGGTTCAAGGAAATAATTACTCTTTTACATTCAAAAAATTTATTTTCCTTTAAAGAATTGAAATATACTTATCCTTATTTTGATCTTGATGGGTTTCACTCCATTAAAAAGGAAAAAATATCCGTAATTATTTCTAAGATTCACCATATTCTAATTAAACTTAAGAAAAATGAAGAGCTAATGAAAGAAATAAGGGAAATAAATACCAATTCTACAATCCTTTGAAATCTCATCTGCGTTATGTCAAACGTCTACATTTTGGGTTATTTTTAGATAGTAATTACATTTTAATATAACCGATCTGATTATATTCATAAGAAAAAATTATATTAATTAAGAAATTTATAAATAATATAATTAAAAAAAAGAAAAAAAAATGAAAAAAAAATATAAACGTAGTATAATTAAATTGGGAAATTCGAAAGCGATCACATTTCCTCAAGAATGGACCAAGGGTGCAGATTTAAAAGAAAAATCGGAGATAACACTTTATCCTATTGATAACAAAACACTCGTTATTCGCTCTCTCGAGAAAGGAGAAGAAGAAAGGCTATATAGATTGGATGGAGTTAAGATGCCCATTAAACTGGTTCGACAAGCGGTTTTGTCTGCCTTTAAATTGAATATTGATGATATTTACTTAAAATATAACTCCCGGAAAAAGCAAGAACTCTATGAGCTGCTTATAAACTTAAGGCGGGAGATCATTGGAATCGATTTTAAGGATATACCGGAAACTAATGAGTTTTACATAAATTTCCTTTTAGATGTTTCAAAGACGGCGTTTTATGATGTTATAGATGATTTAGTTTCAGTCTTTCGCGCGATTATAAAAAATATTGTGCAAGGAAATGATAATGAGACGAGTGATTTATTATTAGATGAAATTGAGCGGAAATATTCCTTAGGGACGAGGATCCTCATTACTGGGCTTTCAAAGTACCCTATCTCCAGCTCTGAGCTCCCTACAATCAGGTTTCTTGGAGACCGAGTGGTTTTATTATATATTCGAGATTTTATCAATGAAGCCTTGGTGAATTTTAGGGATATTCCTCATCAAGTTATTATAAAATATTCGGATATCTTGATGAAAATACCAAAATTGCTGGAAGAATTAATTCAGAATTATAATAATATCAACCTCGAAAACATTTCGGAATTTCAAGATTATATAATCGAATTGGAACAAGACTTAGAAGAGAAAGAGTTCAAATCAGATCAGGTTATCTGTCATATAAGAAACGTTATTAAATATTATCTTCGCGGCTTCAGTGTATTTTTTGATATTGCAATTACTCGAATGATAGAGGCAGAAGTCGGTATTAGCTAACGATTTTAGTTTTTACTTTAATGGTTCTGTAATTAAAACAAGACTTTTTAAAAAAGTTGATTTTAGTTATGTATGAATGCTATTGAGCGTAAAAAACCTCTTTTATTTCAACATTACCCCCAATTGATGGAAAAGGTACCTTGGATACCATTATTGACCCACATCCCTACACCTATCAATGAATTAACTGAACTAGAAAAACATTTTAATATTGCGCCTTCTGGTGGATTATATATAAAGAGGGACGATAAAGATCATAACATTTATGGAGGAAATAAGTTAAGAAAGTTTGAATTCATTTTTGGAACGATTTTAGAAGAAAATAAAAAGGGAGTAATGACATTTGGAGGCGTTGGGACCAATCACGGGCTTGCCTGTGCAATTATTGCGAAGGATTTAGGATTAAAGTGCGATCTATTTCTTGCGCATCAACCAATCACATGGCATGTGCAACGCTCCCTCCTTCTTTACGATCATTTTGGTGCCAATCTCCATTATGCAAAATCCCACACGGGAATTATTTTAAAAGCGCTTGGTTTTCGGATATTTCATCCCAAATATTATATGATGCTCCCTGGAGGGTCCACTCTATTGGGGTTTGGCTCCCCCAATGGTACATTGGGATTTATTAATGCTATTTTAGAATTAAGTCTCCAAATTAAGGAAGGCTCTATTCCAGAACCAGATATAATTTATGTACCTTGTGGCTCTGCGGGGACCGCTGCTGGGCTAATTGCTGGCTGTAAGATGTTAGACTTAAAAACAAGGATTCATGCCGTTGCTGTAAGCACCGAACTCTTCGCCAGTAAGTCTTCAATTGTTAAAAATAGCAATAAATCTATAAATTATATCAGCAAATACGATGATTCTATACCCCCTATAGAAGTTGTACCAGAAGATTTTGAGCTTGTAAAAGGTTACTTGGGTTCTGATTATGGGGTGAAGACTAAACGAGGGCAAAAGGCTATTGATTTAGTTATGGAATTAGAGGGAAAACGTAAAGGATTTAAATTGGAGTCTACTTATACGGGAAAATCTATGGCTGCTTTATTGGACTTTATTAAGCGTGAAGATAACAAATCGAAAACGATCTTGTTCTGGAATACTTATAATTCCAATGATCTCGAGAAATATTTAAGAAAAACTCAATTTGACTACAAAAAATTACCCGAGATACTCCATAAATTCTACACTCAACACCAGTTTCAATGCTGGCAAATAAATGAGTGTCCAAATAAAGCGGAATGCGATGCATATTTAAATCAAAAGTACCGCTGCTGGAAAGTAAAGGGTTGTCCACAAAAAAACCGTGACCGATGTGAAGCCTATGAACATCTTAAAAATGCGATTAAATTGGAAGATGCCTAATCTGATTTTTTTTATTCCATTTTTTGCCACTTTAAGTAGCATTTCAAATAATTTTAGATAAATTGAAATTTGATTTTTCATTTTGATATTTAACAATTATAATGTATTATAATGTATTTTTAAAAAAGGAGAATTATTATATGGTAAAAAAAACTGAAAATAATGAGGCCCCCGAGGGCACTATTGACGAAGATGGGGATGAATTAATCGATCTAAATGAAGGTAGCGACGACGATGATATTGATGAGGATATCTATGAAATAGAGGATGAGATGCTGGGGGAACCGGCGGATGAGAATGATTTTGGGCGAACTAGGAGCGATGTGGAGATAATGTTACGGGATGTTGAATGTGCAAGTTGCAAAGGAAGTTCCACAAGGCCTAATTGCAAAGTTAGGGATGATTTTGGGTGTCCTCCAGATAAGGCAGATAAATAAAAGTAGAACATTTCGCTTTTAACAATTACCAGGTTAATAACCCCCAATATTTTTTTGATTTTTATAAACTCTGTTTATTTATTATTTCAATAATTTTCTCTTTATCCTTTAAATATTTTTGAAATATCTTAAATAGAAAGGTATAAATTTCACAACTAGATTATAATTATAACTATAAAGATTGTAATATTTTTCTAAGTGATAAAACTAATGATTCAATCGATCCTTCAATCATCCACTATTGATATAGCAGTATTACATTTATTTAATTATTTCTCTTTCTTCTTTGTGCTTTATCTTTCCATACAAGTCGGGAAGAAAATAAAGGAAGGGAATCTTATTTCAACAACCACTGGATTTACAATATATTTAGTTTGCTATGGGATTTTCATTTATACAGTGGGGTTACCCTTTATTTATTCCATTACTTTTGAGAAAACCGAGTTTCTATTTTATCACTTTCTTATAATGTCGATTTATTTTGCCGGGATTATTACATTTATCATATTCACAGAATTGGACTTGTTTTTGCATTCTAAAGTTGAGAGTAAGAAACCATTCCCCTTTTTATTATCGCTTATTGCCATCATTGCTTTCTTAGTTTATATCATTTTGGGAATATTTGGATTCTACGATGTATACGTTACCATCGTAATTATCGTGATTCCGTATATAATTGCTTCCCAAGAGATCCTTAAAAACTTCTCTAACCTAAGGATCGTTAAAAACACGCAATTTAATCTATTCTATTGGGGCCTAGCAATAGCAGGGCTTTCCAATTCATTAATTGGATTTTATTTTATGGTAGGGCCTCCTATTTTAGTAATAAAATCGATCCTAGTAATTGGCGGTGCGATTTTGATGGTTTATGCATGGGAATCCATGCCCCCTCTTACGGAACTAAATTGGATGCAAAAAATGGAACAGCTACTCGTAATTCACCGGGGCACATCCTCACTTTTATATAAATATGAATTTCAGGCAGAGGAGGAGGATTCAGCCGAAAAGGTTGATTCCGACCTTGCAGGAAGTGCAATTGGCGGAATAGACATGCTATTATCGGAAATTTTAGCTGATTCGGGCCATATTAAGGAAATAGATCATGCAAACAAGAAAATCTATTTTGTACACGGTGAATATAGTATAAGCATCCTTATTGCCACAGGAACCTCAAGAGAGTTCAAATATCGGCTGGAGATGTTCCAATATAGCTTTGAAAGAGAGTTTAAAGATACATTGGAGGCGTTCCAAGGGGATATTACTCCATTTAAGGATTTAGAGAAATTAATTCGCGAACATTTCTTAGTTTCCTAATATAACATCGAATAAGTGAGCCATTGCTCACAATAAACCTTATTCATACCTTTTTATAGGATTATTCCTTTATTAAACTTAAAATAGTTGAGTATCAGTAGATGCCTTTATCAAAAACCATAAAGCGCCTATGTGTGTCTATTGTAGGGATAATAGTAAGCGCGTTTATTTGGCATATAAACAGAAATATCTTCGGAAATGAAATAAGAGCATGTATACCCCTCTCGGCTACGACTTTTTTATTGATATATGTCCCCTTTGAGATCTATTTTTCCATTCGAACGATTTGGTATGATAGATGGGAAAATCTAAATTCAGACAAAATTAAAATCACAAAGATATCTATTCCTATCGATGAAAACCTTGATAACGGGAGCATAATCGCCCACATAGTTAAATCGCGAGAGATTCGGGGAATAAATTCAAAAAATACACTTATTATTGTGAGTCATGGCTACTCAGACACGAAAGAGACGCTTCAATACCTCTACTTCCCATTAGCCCTTCAAGGTTATACTATTTTAGCATATGATGGTCGGGGGTCGGGGGAGTCAGAAAAATTAGGAAAGCGGAATCAATTACTCAAACGAATTAAAGATTATAGATCGATTATTAATTGGGTTCAGAATGAAGAGGGGTTAAATGGTTTAGATATTTGTTCGGTAGGGTTTAGTATAGGTGCAATCATTGCCATATCTGCGGGATTTACCAATGAAAGGATAAAAAAGATAATTGCAATCTCTTGTATCTCTCATTATAAACAAAACATTACGAAATGCAATCCAATCATTAAATTAGGATATATGATAAGAGGAATACCACTTTCTCCTTCTGAAAAGCAGAACCAGCAATTATCTCCATATTTGATTTTTGAAAGAAACAAAAAAAGACTTTCTAAAAGGGATTTTGAGCGATTAGCTCATAGAATCTTCCTTATTCATAGTAAAAATGATCGGGTAATTAAATTTATAAACTTCCAGCAAAACAAGTCAATCCTCGAGTTGTCACCCGAAAATCAGCTAGTATTTAAGCGGGGCGGGCATACAATGAAGAAAAACGAGCCGGCACTGATGGGCGGGATTCTACGCTTTTTAGAGAATTGAAGAGGATATATTTTCACAAATAATCGTTAAATCCAAATAAAATAGAAGATATTAGATTAATAGTATTCAAATTAGAGCAATGAGAAATAGATAAAAAATGTCTGAACAAGAGGGAGATATATACAAGCAACTCCAAGAGCATCTGAATAAGATGCCCATAGGGATCCCGCCCGTAAAATCCGGTTCGGGACTTCGGTTGCTAAAGGATTTATTTACTCCAGAGGAAGCAAAAATAGCTATGTACTTACGGTTCGGCTGGGATAGGGATCTGGAGCCTTTAGAGGCCATCTTTAAGCGCGTAAAACCAAGCGGGATTGCCCTAGTGGATTTAGAGGAAAAGCTTGATAATATGTTTAAGAAAGGCTTGCTAATGTTTAAGCGGGAAGGGGAAACGAAGTTCTACGGAAACGCATTGCTTATGGTTGGGATGTTCGAATTCCAAGTAGATAGGCTATCAAAATCCTTTATTAAAAACTTTGACCAATATTTCTTAGAGGGATGGCTTCCCGAAGCCGTAAAATTAAAGGCTTCGCAGTTACGGACAATTCCCGTTGAAGAGAGCATTGAACCCGAATTAAATGTAAGTACCTATGATAACCTTGAATCGCTGCTGGAAACCACGGAGGGCCCGATCTCGGTGGCAAATTGCGTCTGCCGGCAGATGAAGGATATGCTCGGGGAACCGTGTAAGGCAACAGACCGCAGAGAAGTATGCCTTCAGTTCGGTCATGCCGCACATTTATATATAGAGCAAGGGAAAGGGCGCAAAATAAGCAAGCAAGAAGCGCTCGAAATACTTAGGAAAAGCCAAGAGGAAGGATTGGTTTTGGAACCCGATAACTCGCAACAATTGAGCTTTATTTGTTGTTGCTGCGGCTGCTGCTGTGAGAATTTGACCAAAATGAAGCTCTTCCCCCGCCCGGGAGATTTCACCGTAACAAATTTTTATGCCGCGCTTAATCCCGACCTATGTGAAAGCTGCGGGATATGTGTGCAAATATGCCCGATGGACGCCATTAAACTGAAAGGAGAGATTGCTAAAATTAGGACGAGGCGATGCATTGGATGCGGAAATTGCGTTGCCAAGTGCCCACAAGACGCGATCTATTTGGAAAAAAGGGAACGACAGTTTACTCCCTTTCCATCGATGGATGAATTATACGACAAGGTCTCGGAAAGAAAGGAACGGATGAAGTCGAACACTTCTGGAAGGTAATAACGCCTAATCTCTTTAGTCTTTTTTTATAAGGATTTGTTAGGAAAATTAAAAAAACCTTTAAGAAAATATTAAATAGGATAACTTTTTTTATTTTATTGGGTCAAATGGAAGGTTATTATACTATTTAATGCCTTTTTTTCGAACCGTGACAAAAATTAAAAAATGCCTATAATTATTGAAATGAAATATAAAAAATTTGGAGCAAAAAATGGGCAAAATTAGGCAAAGGTTGAGCAAACAATTCGAAACCCTTAAACAAGGGGTAAATAACGGAGTCAACGGATTTAAAAGGGAATTGAGAAATGGATTGACGCGGAGCGCAAATGGAATTGAAGGCGCTAAAGATTTTGTAAAGGAATTGCCTATTCCGAGGCGGATTCCAATCAGCGTCGTCTCCGGGATTGCCGCCACGGTCGTTTTTTGGAGCTTTGCCCTGTTTTCGTTTGCCCTTTACCCAGGAGACTACAATCCTTTCGTGAATTGGATGTCCGATTTAGGCTGTTTTGCATGTAACCCAAACGGGGCCTATTTTTTCAATCTGGGGTCCATCTTCTCTGGTATCTCCCTTTTCTTCTTCTTTTTTGGATTATATGAATGGTATTTAGGAGGGAGGAGGAATAAGGTATTTACAATATTGACCCAGATCTCAGGTTTTATTTCAGCGTTTTCTATGGTCATGATTGGGATATATCCCTTGGACATCTTTGAAATTCATATGACTTGGGCCGCAGCCCTCTTTACGGTAAGCGCTTTTTCGACGTTGTTCCCTGCCATAGCTCTTTATAAGTTCAAGTTCACGAGAAATACAGCTAAATTCGGCTTTTTTGTTTCTGCAGTTAACATATTGTTCAGGTTTTTCGTAACGATTCCAATTTTTGAGTGGGTGGCAATCTTTCTATCGTTTTGTTTCGTGTTAATTATTATTGTCAGCATGCAGAAACGTGTTAAAAAATTTAGGGTTATTAGGGAGGCAAAAATAGAGGTATAAAAAGAGATATCTGGAAGAAAAAGTTTGTTCCAAACCCCGAAACTCCTATAAATAGAGATATCCTTGATGGTTTCCCTTAGTGCTAAGTCGGAGGCTGCCCACCAAAACCTTCTTGATTTTAATTTGTTCAGTATATTTTAAGTCCGTGAACGTCAAAAAGTAATTCTTCTCTATATTAATTGAAAATAATAATCCCATATTAATTATATCGGATTCTTCATCCAAAAGCGCTATAAGAACATAATGGTAAGGAAGTCTTATTAATTCCCTAATATTTAATTCCTTTTCAATAATTCTGTTTTCTTCCTTATTATATTCCTTTTTAACAAATTTGATACCTTTTAATGGAATTGAGGTCTTTTGGAAGGTTTGTAAGATATTCGAGAAGCGGCTTTGTCTTAAAAAACGTCTATCTTCCTTATCTTTTTCATAATAATATTCATTTGTTTTCTTAATCATATATAAGGTTCGCGATTTCTTCTCCTCAGCTTTTTTCTCTATTTCCTTTAATTCTTCAATTTCATCATCATGAAAAGTAATAATTATATCCGGGTCTATTGTTTTGATAAAGAAAGCCTTATATACAAGCCCTGCCTCTGATTTTATCCATCCATCAGTATCAATGACGATAAAATCGCTCTCAGGATGCACCTCCGTATACCTTTCAATTAGTTCGTTACATTCATGGGAGACGGTAAACTTTAGAGTTTCTTTCGGAAAGGTAGCCCCTATAAACTTCGTGAACTCAGATTCAATATCTTTTCCAGAGATAATCGGCTTTTTTATTTCACCAATATTCAAAGTGGTAGGTACGTGCATTATCTGTTGACCAAGATCCGAGTCTAAATAGCCACCTTTTAGCCCCTCCCTTAGAAAGTTATTAGCGAGGTATTTACAGAGGGTAGTTTTTCCCCGACTTAAGCCGAGCGTCATAATCTTTATTGGTTGGTCATCCCTCTTTTTTATCTGCTTGAGAACAGAATCCTTTATCTCTATCCATTCCTTTTGTATCGAGTTTTCTTCAATTGATTTAAGATTTTCTTCTGGTTTACTTGTATAAATATCCAAGATAGTATCTTCCAAAGCAAATAAAGGATATTGATATGCGCTCTGAATAATTAATTCATTTTCAGCCCCCTCTTCATCAGTGGGACCGGATTGTTCACTTTCCATAAGTTTGCCAAAAATCTCAACCTTTCCATCCACTACTTCAACTTTACTGGGGCCTTTTACTAATAATGTATTGCCCCTTTTTAACTCTTTTTCCATAATTAAACTCTTAATTCATGAATTATCTATATTATAATATATATTAATTAAGAATAACATTTATTATTTTCAAGATTTTTTAAATTCGAAGCTCAAAAATGCGGAAGGTTTCTTCGAATCCAAATTTTAATAGTAGCTTTTTAGCTCCTTTACTAATATCAGGTGCTAAGGACAATCGTATTGAGTCCACGTGATTTCGCCTGAAATAATCAATTGTATGTTGCAGAATGTTCTCACCAATCCCCGAACGGCGGGCTTCTTCTTTCACGATTAGGTTTGATAGATATCCGAACCGAAAGCCACGTTCAGATCTTTTTACAGAGGCAAAAGCCATCCCAGCCACAGTATTAGTATCCTTATCAAATGCAACGAGAACTTCGGTATTTGTATCGTTTCTCATATGTCTTTCCAAGCTTAATCTCCATCGTTCCTCTTCAAATTCTTGTCCTTTTAACGCACATAATTTTTTCATCAAGTTTGTGATCTCATCTATGTCACGCTCAGTAAATTCTCGTACAATCATAAGTTTAGTTTATCTCAGCACCTTTTATCTACTTTCCTTAACACGCAGCTAATACATGAAAAAAATCGGGAAATTATTTAAAATAATTAACGAATGAAATTATAAATAGTTATCTTATACCAAAGATACAAATAGGGCAATTTATCCAGTTATATATTTAATATCTTACATAATTATTAATAATTATAAGAAATCATATTTATCATATATTTTTTAGTTATAATGGTTATTATATTGAAGTTCTTAACAGATGCGATGTTGGGTAAATTAACAGTTTTTTTACGCATATTTGGATATGATACTGTGTATGCCAACGATTTGTATGATTTAGAAATCTCCAAAGTGGGAGACTTTCATACTCCACTCCCCAATCCGATTCCAGATGAATTATTGTTGAAATATGCCCTTCTTACAAATAGAATCATTCTTACAAAGGATTATCCCTTCTATAAAAGGTGCGAGAATCAAAGTTATTTTTTAGAGGGAAAAGGGGTCTATAATTATCTTACCCAACTTAAAGAGGAGTTTAAATTAGAATATACATTTGAAATGGAAAAAGCCCGATGTTCATCTTGTAACTCTCCAATAAAACGGATCACTAATAAACAAACCATAAAAGAGAATGTAAGGACGACAACTTACGCCCATTATGATAATTTTTTCCAATGTATTAATCCAAAATGCCAGAAAATCTTTTGGAATGGGCCTCACATTAAAGACATCAAGAGGAAGTTGAAAAAGTACGTCAAATGAGTATGTTGGTAAGAAATAATAATTACTTCTTTTTAAAATGGGTCTTTTTTATCTCTGTAAACCGAGCTTTTGCATTTTCGGCATCTTCCATGCAATTTCCTTTCTTAAACATAACATATGCCTCATTTAACAACTCTAATGATTTGCGATACTCTTTATTTGAAATATGATTCTTGACGAGCTCCATAAGCTTATCTCCTTTCTTTTTATAGTACATATTCCATTGTCCTGATGTATCCTCACTCATTCTCCTTTTCACTTGTGATAAAAAAATGATTAGTTATATATTATTTATGATAATCTCCATTTTAAAATTAATGATTAGTTTTTTTCAGTTCCATTTAATAGGCAGTTAAATCTTAAATCTTAATTTTTCCTTGGTATAATAGATGGTCTAATAAAGTAATTGCCGTCATTGCCTCTAATACTACGATAATTCGGGGGACAATACAAGGATCGTGTCGCCCTTCTAATGTGAATTGGGTCTCTTTCATTTCTTCAATATTAACGGTATTTTGCTTTTTTCCAATTGAGGCTGTTGGTTTCACAACCACCTGAAATTCTATGGGCATTCCTGTAGAAATACCCCCTATAATCCCTCCGGCATCGTTCTTCGAGGTCTTGATTTTTCCCTCTTTAATTACCCAAGGATCGTTATGTTCAGAACCTTTCATTTCAGCAGCTCTAAATCCCGCTCCAAACTCTATTCCTTTTATGGCCGGAATGGAAAAAACTGCATGGCTGAGGGATGATTCAATGCTATTAAATACTGGCCCCCCTATTCCTGCTGGGAGATTCTTTACCATGCATTTAACAATTCCGCCAATAGAGTCATTATTCTTGCGTACACCCTCTATCAACTCAATCATTTCCTTAGATTTGGGAGTATCGAGGCATCGAACTATTGATTCTTCCCTCTTATTTAATAATAGTTGTATATCTTTTACATCATAAGCCGTTGCGTCCTCAATTTTTCCTATTTTTGTAGTATATGCAAACACAAAAATATTTTTCTGCTCAAGTATTTGTTTCGCTAATGCTCCCGCCATCACAAATACTGCGGTTATCCTGCCCGAAGACCGTCCCGACCCCCGGTAGTCTGCATAACTATTATATCTCTTTAAAATAGAATAATCAACATGAGAAGGGCGTAAAATTCTTTTATATTTTTCATATTTTGAAGAATCTACATCCTTATTTTCAATGATCATGCATATGGGGGCCCCTGTACTCTTCCCTTTAAATATCCCAGAAAGTATTTTAACCTTATCTTCTTCTTTTCTTGAAGTAGTTATTTTTGATTGTCCGGGCTTCCGCTTATCGAGCTGACTTTGGATAAACTCAGTGTTAATTTTAATTCCAGGCGGAATACCATCAATAATTACCCCTATAAGCTCTCCATGGCTCTCACCAAACGATGTAATCCTTAACTTACGTCCAAAAGAATTATCTGCCATTATAATTAGCCTTTCTTAATTAAATATAAATTTCTTAAAACTATTACAATTAATATTAATGTAAATAACAATTAATAAGTTTAAAGAATAATGGATTTGAAAGTTAACCCCCCTATAACACATTTACAAGGAACAATAACTCCTCCAGGTTCTAAAAGCTATTCTCACAGAGCATTTGTATTAGCTGGGCTAGGGAAAGGGACGTCGATACTTAAAAATGCTCTTTCTTCGGGAGATGTCTCTATTACAATTGATGTCCTAGGAAGATTAGGGGTGGAAATCGAACATAAAAATGAGAATGAATTCAAAGTATTGGGTTTAGGCGAATTATTCGAAGAGGCACAAAATATACTTGATTTGGGAAACTCAGGTACAACTATACGGATTCTTTGCGCTTTGAGCTTGCTAATGAATCAAGGATTACGTTTTGAGGGGGAATTTTTTAGAAGGAAGCGACCCATTGAACCCTTGTTAAAAGCTTTGAAATGTTTGGGGGCAAATTATGAACTTTCCGAGAATCAACTTTATATTGAGAGAGAGAATTATATTTGTGATAATATCAATATTCGGGGTGATATCAGCTCTCAATTCATTACCGCGCTCGTAATTGTATGCTCACTTATTGACTGTAAAGAAAGGAATGAGCTCAAAATTAAATTGACGACCCCCCTTGTTTCATATCCTTATCTTAAAATCACCCTCAATATTTTGAATGACTTTGGAATTACCGTCAAAGAAGGTCATACTGATTCGGGGCTTTTAGAATATACCGTGGAAACGGGACAAACAATAGAACCACGAAAATATGAGATCCCCTCAGATTTTTCCTCCGCAGCATTCATAATCGTTGCTTCGGTTCTGGCCCCAAACGATTCTAAAGTGATTTTAAACAATCTCGATTTTCAGAACCCTCAAGGAGATAAACGCATAATTGAGATCTTAAAAAGAATGGGGGCCAATATTAAAAAAGATATAGAAAAGAAACGAGTAATTTGTTATGGTAATTTGAGTAAGAATACTCTGAAGGGACTTGATATAGATTGTAAAAATATTCCGGATTTATTTCCCATTCTTTCAGTAGTGGGAGCGTTTGCAAGAGGTAAGACCGTTTTATATAATGCAGAGAATCTTAGGCTAAAGGAAAGCGACCGTATAAGTGTAATGGCTCGGGAACTAACCAGAATGGGTGTCAAGGTAGAAGAAGAGAGGGACAAATTAATAATCTATCAATGTAAAAATCTAAATGGTCAAGAGATTAATCATCAAGGAGATCATCGCATAGCAATGGCATGCACCATTGCTGCACTATATGCCAATTCAAAATCGATAGTACGAAATATTGATATTATAGAGGATTCATACCCTCAGTTTATAGCAGACTTACAGAAAATAGGTGTAAAAAACCTTCAATTAAAAAGAAATTAACGGAAAGATTTCTGCCTTCGTGCCCGTGCTTTCTTTCCACCAAACTTTTTTGGTTCTATTCGGCGAAAATCGCCACTTAATAATGCATCATCGTATTCCCTTAAAGTATTTTCTACTTTTTTGGTTCCTAAAAATTGATTTAATGCTCGAGCGATAGCAAATCTTACAGCATCAGTTTGCCCTCCAATCCCTCCGCCCTTAACATAGACATTGATGTTGCATTTATCTACTTTCTCATCATTGATAATCTCTAAAACCTCTAAAATTCGTAATCTTGACATTTCAGGCTGAAATATCTCTAAAGGCACCTTATTTATTTTTATTTCTCCCTTTGCGGGATATTTCAAGACGGCTCTAGCAATTGCTTCCTTACGTTTCCCTGATGACTGAACTAAGACTGATGACATTTAGGTTATACCTCCGCTTTCTTCCAAGATCCCATCCTATCACAGAGGGTCTCTAAAGAAATTATTTTATTATAATATTGCAATCGCTCTTTTTCACAATTTGGGATTTCTATCTTTTTGAGTTGGGAATATCTACGCTTAAATCGTTCGGGAATATCACCAATATACACATGTACTCTTTTTATCGCTTCTTTACCTCTGATTGTTTTTCTTGGTAGCATCTGTTTAATTACACGCTTTAAGAAGGTATCTGGCCTCCTCTTATGAAATGGCCCTCTTAATGGATTCGTAGAAGTTGAAATATTGAGCTTCGCTAAATGTCGCTCAAATATTTCTCGCTTTTTCCCGCTTATGATTGCATGCTTTGCATTTATCACGACAATATGATATCCTAAAAGTGCTTTTTTTGCAATTTGTGTGCACAAACGTCCTAAGATTTTATTTGTCGCATCTATTAATAAATATTCTGGCATAGTATTCACTTTTTTATTTAACAAACCTTTTTAATAGAATATTTTTATATTACTACCGGTGGGATATTGTTCAAATAATTCCCTAATTGATAAAACCGTACTCCCTGAATCGATAATCTTTTCTCTGGCAGATTTTGAACAATCTAAACACCCAATCGTTAAGGGATGATCGAGATCCCCGATTCCTAATACCTTCCCTGGAACAACGATAATTTGGTTTTCTTTTGTAAGTTTATTAATCCTTTTTAGATTTGCTTCTACTCTGTCCTTTCTGGGCCCCGATAACTTTTTAGAGATAACTTTCCAAATGGAAATTTTTGATTTCCATAAATCTCGTATCAATTTCCGGTGGTAATAGTTAGAGGGACCAGTTATTTTATGGCTCATAGGTTTCTTGAATCCGTAGTTTCTATTAAGATAGGTATATATATAAAAAATTGATAATTTAATAAATTTTTGATTAGCTCACTCTTGGACTTCTACAGTTTCGAGTTTTTCAGAGAATTCACCGGTTATATCATCTAAAATCTCAAAGGTCTTCTGAATGATGGTTTTAAAGGAATGAACACCATCGGTTTCGATATTTAAAAGATAGGAATTCTCCTTTTTGCTAATAGTTATCGAATCTTTGGGACAATTCTCTTCACAAGATCTACATAATATACATTTCTGCCACGCATTTTTAACTAATATTGGTTTTTCTTTACTTGAAAAGTCAAAAAGCTTCTCCGGACACATTCTCGAAACAATGCATTTATCTGGACAATCCTTGCAGTTACTGTCGTCGAATTGAATAATTGGTTTTTTGCGGTAAAACACATTTGAGACGGATTGCCACTTTACATGATCCTTTGCTCTCCCTAGTATCGCATAGGCTTCGAATGTAAGCCCTGAATCTTTACCGATCTCAGCAATAGGGATATTAGGACTAACTGGCACGATGTTGGGGTCATTTGTCTCCAAATCTCCCGAATAAATAGTTAAAATTTCATTAGAATCGTTTTGAACTTCACAAGTAAGAGAAACTTGACATTGAGGACACCCTGTTCCACCACATTCACAATCCTCTGGCAGATTATATGCTTTTAGGTCCGTTTTTAGTGGAATTAACCCAATTCTGTGGGCTAAGATATCATCATATAACGTTGAATCATTCTTAAGAATAATTACCTCGTCAACCGCCATACAAGGGATCCAACTCATCATTATTCGCCGTAAGGAATTTATCATCTCAATTGATATCCCTTCTACGTCGATGATTAGATTAAATTCATTCTGTTCAAGAATTTTTAGTTCCATAATTTACACGAATTAGAAAATATAGTTATTTCAATGAAAGAAACATAAAAGATAAATTTTTTGCTCAAAATAATTAATTATTCCTTATGTCTCTCAAAAAATTATAGAAGTCCAACCGCACCGCCTACCATCATGAATATACCGTCTAAAGAAAAAACAAGCACCAAAGAGGTGGAAGAAACATAGATTCCAAATGAATAACATATTAACTGGATGCTAAAGATGGAACCCACAAAAGATAAGAACACGGCGATAAATCCCGAGACTAAATTAATTCCACCCGTAAACTTATCCCCTGGATTATCTAACTGAAACCAAAATCCTAAGGAAGTAAAAACAATAATAGTAAAGGAGAAACCAATTGAAAGTATTCTCAGAATAAATTGGACTAAAGTATCAATCGAAGTCCAATCTAAAAGCATTAAAGTTGAGGCAATAAAAATCAGAATCGTGCCTATGAACCCTATTATACTGCCGGTAATCGGCGCAACCTTATCAATATCGAATTCCATTTTTTTGTCCTTCAATAAAATTTAATATATTCATATGCCCTCGCAGAATCTTGAAAACAATAATGAATGGTTTGAAATTCCTTTCTAAATTCTTTCACGTTTTCCTTTATCTTTTTCGGGTCCTTTCCCTCAATTATTAATTCCTTAAAAAATTCAGCAATCTCAACCATTTCACTTTTTCCCATACCCAATCGGGTGACTTCACTGGTACCTAAGCGTAGGCCTCCCGGGTTCATGTAATGACGGCCTTCCCTAATATCCCACGGCAGTAGGTTTCGGTTTATAATAATGTTTGCTTGCTCTAAAATATGTTCAATATCCCCGCCGAGTCCGACAGAACTTTTTAATTCAGTAACATCAACGACAATCTGGTGTGATTCCGTAAATCCCTTATGGTCACATAATACATTAAATCCCCTTTCATTTAATGCTTGACCAAATGCTTGCGCATTTTCTATGACCTTCTTATGATAGGATTCCCCGTATTCCAGCATTTCTTCAATAGCTACTGCTAAACCTGCGACATTATGCAAATGATGGTTTGAAAATAGTGCAGGAAATGCGGCATGTCGTAAAGGCTTGATTAAATCGTCCCTATTTGAAATTACTGCGCCATGTTGGGGGCCTGGAAGTGTTTTGTGGGTACTCAGAGACATCGCATCTGCCCCTTCTCTTAAAGGGTCTTGGAAATATCCCGAACCTATTAGACCCGCAACATGTGCCGCGTCATACCCGACGTATGCTCCCACTTCTTTAGCAACATCACTTAATTCCTTTACCGGATGAGGAAAAAGGAATACAGAGGCTCCAAGTAGAACCAACTCCGGTTCGAATTCCCGAATGATTTTTGCAGATTCATCGGGATCGATATTCATATTTTTTTCGTCGAATGCTAAGTATTGAATGTCCAAACCTCTAACCGTTCCTGCTGTTCCGTATACTTTCCTGCCGGAGGTCGCCTTATAAGGACCGTGACTAATATGACCTCCCTTAGGTATGGACATACAACATAATTTCCCGTTATTTCTTGAGGTAAAGGCGTTATAGAGTACTAAATTTGCCATGACTCCTGAAACAGGGCGTACATCTGCATGAATACACTCATAATATTCTTTCATCAGGTCCATACACAATGATTCCACTTTATCAATATATTTACATCCCGCGTAAACTCTATTTCCCGTCCACCCCTCAGCATAACGGTGGCTGAAGTCTGAGGCACATGCTTCATCCACCGCTGGACTCGTAATATTTTCAGAGGCTATTAGAGGTATAGCTTGCTGTATCATCTTAGTATGTTCTTGTAAGATACCACGAATTTGATTACTCACTATTTATCAATTCTTTTTCTGCTAAATTTTCATAAAAAATGATATTCTAAAAAGGGAAAGATTGAATTAAAATTTTTTTAACTATGGTTATAACTATGGTTAATTAATTGGGAATTTATTATCAAAACAATTGATTTAGACTTGTTTGAAATCCCTAAATGTGATTCCGTTTACGTATGATCTTATAGAAATGAATTTAATAATTTATCTCTTACTTTTCTCTAAAATTAGACGGGCTTCGTATATGTTGAGCTTCTTTCCCTCTTTCTGCTTTTTCAAGGCGGTCTCCAGCTTGCTCTGCTTTATCTTTTCCAATTCTTGGTTTTTCTTTTTGTTATACCTATGTTTAGATCTCCTACGCGAAGATTTACGCCCTCGAGGAGTGCTTTTTTGTTTCTTTCGTAATTGGATGAACTTTTCGTGGTAATTATCTGCTTTCTTTTTGTTTTGTATCAGATTCTCTTCGATATTATTCTTTTTCTCCTTTAATTCGTCGACCTTGTCGTATTGCTCCAGCATCTTTTTATGATATTGCTGGCTTTTATTACTCCATTTATTCAATTGCTCATAAATTTTGTCGAGATTAATTTTTACAATCTCTATTTTCTTTTCGTTCTTTAAAATGTCTTGATTTGTATCGACTTCCAGTAGTTCCTTTTTCTTTTGTGCTAATTCTTGTATTTGGTTCACAATCGCGTTTTCCTCAACCATTTTGAGGTTTTCCGTTTCTATCTGTCGTTCCATATTTTCTATTTTCTTGTCTATTTTCTTTGCAGAGATATACTCGGATTGCCTCTGGTGCCTATTGCCCCCTAAGTCCCTATTTTTACTGATTAGGTCATTTAAAAGGTCTTTATATTCGATCTTCTTATCCTTTAATTTACCGACACGTTCATTCCAACGGTTCCGCTTTTTCTTTAACTCTTTTGCCTGATCAAGGGCTTCTTTTATTTGAACCTCAACTTCTTGGAGGGATTTAATATAATCTTTAGTTTTTTGATTTAATTCATTTCTCTTTTCTTTCGCTTGATCAATCTGAGATTGAAGATTTTGTTGTTGATTCATAAAAAGGTCATTAAGATATATCTTATTCTTAGAAAGTTATAAATACTTTTTTAACTTTATTGCTTTAAAAATAATTATATCCTTAAAGACTAAATTATTAATCCTTTTCAAATTTTAATTTAATGTAAATATATTTTAACTAATTTTATACAATCTATAATGGAACCAAGAATAAGAAACCACGATTTCGTATTTCTCATATTAGATGAACGGAGAAGATGGTTAGTGCAAGTAAAGAAGGGGGAATCGTTTCATACACATAGAGGAATTATTGATTTTGATGATGTTATCGGGGAGCCCTACGGTTCATGTGTTTTCTCGAAGCCGCACAATGAACAAGGCTACAAATTTTACCTGTTGAAACCGCTTCCTTCGGAATTCGTCCGTCATATGAGCCGAAAAACACAGATAATTTATCCGAAAGATGCGGGCTTGATTTTACTTTATACGGGGATAGGACCGGGATGGAGGGTCGTTGAGATAGGTAGCGGCTCGGGGGCACTTACTTGTATATTAGGGCATTATGTCAAGCCAAATGGAAGGGTGTATTCATACGATATTAGGCAAAAGTCCTTAACACAGGCAAAAAAGAATGTGAGAAAGGCCGGTTTGGAGGAAGTGGTGACCGTTTCTTATGGCAATATATTTAAAGATGATATAACCCATACCAATATAGATGCCGTGGTGTTAGATATGCCCACCCCTTGGGCAACTATAGAGAGGATTAAGCCACTTTTGAGGTTAAGCGGCTCCCTCGTTTCATTTTCTCCTACCATCGAGCAAGCAAAGAAAACCACCCGTGCCTTGAGGGACCACGATTTTATTGAGATCAAAACCGTAGAATTATTGATGAGGGAAATGCAAATTCAAGAAAATGCCACTCGCCCCAAAAGTAGAATGATCGGGCATTCGGGTTACTTAACCTTTGGGCGCAAGGTTAGGGAAGAAGATAATCCTTATCGCGGCGTAAAGCCGGAAAAGGAAACATTTATCTCTATGGAAGGAATGCCCCTGCGAAACGACTCAGATTAAGGCGTGTGAATCGATTCTAAGTAATGACCAAGATAATTCTAACAAAAAATGAAATATTTAAATTTATCAATCGCTTTAATTAGTATTAATTATAAAAGTATTAATTAAGTATTAAGAGAGAATTCAATGTTAATAGACCCAAAAGTAAAAAAGTTGGTGATTTTTAATCAAGGAGGGGGTATTGTCGAAAGAGAAATTAAATTAGATGTCCAAATGGGTGCAAACGAATTTCAGATTCAAAATGTTCCTGCCTCTTTTGATCCAAATTCAGCCGACATTAAATTAGAATATATTAAACCCGTAGAGGACGAGGAGCTAATTACTCTTCAGCAAACCATTGTTTCTTTACCAGACCCCGAGACGACTCGCCAGATAATTGATCGGGAAAAAAGTGCCGCAAACAATATCATTTCCCACTCCATCGATTTTACACGAGAAGTGAGGGAGGATATTAATCACCTCTGCGAAGCAAGTAAGTATCGCACCTATCAGGATATGAAGGGCACTTTTAATTTTATTATTAATGCCGAAAAAGAGGGGCAAGTGATTGTTAAAATTCAGTACTTCATCGCAGATTTAAGGATTAAATGGGAGACCACCTTGAATGTAAAAGTTAACAAGGATGGCAAGACCGCGGAGCTTGAAGCATATATAGTAGTGAACAATCAAACGAGTTTTCCATACGAGGATGTAGAATTGGGATTTGCTATTTTTGAACTTCCTATTCGGGATTCAAGACGATATGATGTCCCGTCAGGCCCTCCAATGCGCATGGAACAAAGTGCGCAGTATAAATCCGAATTAAGAAGTGAAATGATGGGAGAATTAAATCGAATGAAAAAAACGCAGCGGATGCGTAATTTAGCTCTGTGAGGTGATTAAATGAGAGCAAACATCCCATCTCGAAAGAAAGTCAAGCTTGAATGGTTTAAAGCCCAAGCCGATTTTAAAATTGAACGTGAAGTACATATCCAATATAATGCCCATTCTGTTTCTAATAATAAACATGTTCACGATGTTAAAATTAAGTATATTCTTACAAAGCAAGGAAAGCCCAAGGAACTCCCGAGTAGTTCACCCATTACCCTTTATAAAGGGGGATTGCCTTTTTTATTCCTTTCCACCTCGGCGACTATCGGAAATAAGATCCTATCCGAAGAAATTATTGATGCCGATATTGAAATTAATGATGATATCGTTGAAATAAAAGAAGGTAAACCGGAAATTGCCTTCGAGGATGCCTTGAATGAAAAAGAGCATGTTGAAGTACGCATGCGCTATGATACAATTATTAGGAAGATATCCGTTGAAAATAAATTAACCAACCAAATTGACCTCACCCTTAATTTCAAACAATCAAAGGATATAAAGTTCATGAATGCACAGCCCGAACCCAATGAAATAAAAGAGCCAATTTACGGTTTTTCGCTCACGATACCCTCCGAAGAAACAAAAAAGATCACCTTAGAGTTACAAGCCAAGATCGTAAAACGTGTGACAAAAGTAAAACCAGAATATCTTGAGAAGAAGGGGCACACCTAAATAAATTAATTAAATGTTTTCTATTATTATAACAAATTTCCTAATTACTTTTTCACCTTATTTTAAAATGCTTTCATTTTCCTTCCACCACTCATATCTTTTTTCACTTTATATCTTACAGTGTGGAAGAAATGCTTCTTTCTTTCGGCTATTACTTCAACATATTTGTCTATTAGTTCCTTCACAGTACTACGCGTCTTCTTATCACTCATGATTTTCGCCGGGTAATTTAAATACGGTAATATTTCCTTATTCTTCGCATCATCTTCTAAGCCGAGATTTTTGAGCGGGATATGATATGAATGGACGTACCAACCCTTCTTCTCTTGCTCGTGGACCATAATCTTTAAGATATTCGATTCAAGCTTGCGGATCTTCACATCGATAATATCCTTTTTTTTACCTTCTTGGATGACTATAGAAATGTACTCAGGAATTTCGTTTTTCTTATCATGAATTTTATCTAAAAACTCCTTGTACTTTTCATAACCTATTTTTGGACCCATATTATTATCAGCTCTTAACAAAATAAATAATTGAAAATACTTATTATTTA
Source organism: uncultured archaeon (assembly GCA_964505645.1). Taxonomy (GTDB): domain Archaea; phylum Asgardarchaeota; class Lokiarchaeia; order Sigyniarchaeales; family SOKP01; genus TEKIR-8. Next base: position 21,657 of record CAZDJH010000009.1, read on the forward strand.
TTATATTAATTTATTAATTATAGTGTACTTTATTATTGATGTTGCTTGTATCAAAATTTTTTGGATGAAATAAGTAAAAAACTTTAAAGAGATAAAGCAATGGTAAGTTCTTCACAAAAAAGAACCGCTATAAAGGCTTATTACAAGAAGAAAATATGCCTAATAGGTGGTCTGGAACACATCAAGGATAAGTTTCAAGAAAAAGTGAGCGATCGATCCCTCTCCCTTGATAATAAGAAGACAATCGGGGTCAATATCTCAAAATTTACCGATCATCAACATTTTGATTACTTTTTATGGAACATTTACTGTGGGATCGAAAAAAGTTTTATTCGATCCACCTACTATTCCGGTGCGGAAGCAGTTATTGTATTAATCTCGGAAGATAATGTGGAGCAGATACTTCAATATTACCGAGAAATCGTCACCCGACTCCCCGTTATTACCATCATTTTTTGTATTGTTTTGAAATACAAGACAATTCCGGAGATAACGAGCGCCTACTTTAATACAAAAAGTTTTAATACCCTTTTCAGATCCCAGAGATTTAGAATTCACGAAATAGAACAGCCTGACCAAATATTTTCTCAAATCAGGTCCGCCTTTTTGGAAGATATAACAAATGGGGAATTTAACGACAATTTTATCATTAATTTTATCTCCCTCGAAAAAATAGTAGAAAACGGTAGAGGTGAAATCCCTTATATTTGTGATAAATACGTGGAACCTGCCTATGATCAATCCACATCGAGCCGGAGGTTAAACACCGACATACTGAAATATTACTTAACTAAATTGGCCCTACCGTTCGAATTCATAGATTCTGATTGGATTGTTATTAATAATGAAACATTTGGTGATTTTTCCATCTTTCTCAGGAACGGGGAAGTCTACCTCACCCCACATCAGTGCCTTAAATGTGAGGAAAAGGATTGTCCAAAAAAAAAGCGGACAAGAAATTTCATTTGCATACAAGCGGAAACTAAAGGGTGGAGTAACGTGCGTGGGCTTTACCAAAAGGAACTCTTGGTTTTATCAAAAATAATTACGTTAAAAAATGCGAACAAGCACAATCTTCCGAAGTCCATTCTCTCACAGATTGAAAACATTCTTCCTTGCGTCAAAAACTGTATCTAAACGCCAATAATCAACAAACCTTGAAAAGCTTAATTATATCTACATTTTCGCCTTTAACTTAAGTTTAAAAAAATAGGTTAATTTATAAAATCATCATATATAATTAGATTTGAAAAACGAGGTTGTAAAATATGACTGTAAAAATAAGTTCCTTCGATATAAAGACAGAACCTTACTGCGATGTAATCAATATTACAAAGCAAGTTCAGAACGCCGTAAAGGGAAGTGGAATCGGCGAGGGAATGGTTAATGTTCACGTTGCGGGCTCGACCGGCGGAATATCCACCACTGAGTATGAGCCGGGATTGGTGAAAACGGACATTGAGGCATTCCTTGAAAAAATAATCCCCTACGATAAGGATTATGCGCACCATCAAACATGGGGCGACCACAACGGCGCTGGGCACCTCCGTTCCTTTCTTATTGGCACTTCGGAGACTTTTCCGGTTCAAAACGGCAAACCTATTTTGGGAACATGGCAACAAATCATCTTTTTAGAGTTGGATGAAAAAAGGAGAACAAGGAGGATTTACTGCACTATAATAGGAGATTAACGGAAGCGGATTTAATAGTTTTGAAAAATAGACTCATTCTATATATTCTTAAATATTTATTCTTTTTATTATCAAAAATATTATTAACTAAAATAAATAAGGTTAAATAATAAGCAAAAAAAATTATACTAAATAATAAGGTTTAAATTACTAAACTTTATTATTTACAAAACCATAGAAAAAATAAATAGTGACTCAAATGGTAGACCCTCTTAAGATTGTAATCTCTGGGCTTCAAAACGCCGGGAAGACGTCAATCCTTACCGCTCTTGATAAGAAATATGACTTTGTGAATGAAGTGCATCAGCTTAAACCAACCATAAAGGTAGAATATCGTAGAACCTCTTTCCTTGGCAGAGAAACGGTATTCTGGGATATGGGGGGGCAAGAAAAATACAGGAATATTTATTTAAATAGGCCCGAAATTTACTTTGCGGGCACAAATCTAATTATTTATACAATAGATATCCAAGATAGGGAAAAATTCGATGAATCTCTTAACTATTTGGATACCGCTTTGGAATTCTTCACCGAAAATGAGATATCTGTTCCGCTCATTGTCACATTTCATAAATATGACCCTAAATTACGCTCCTATGACCAGATTAATGAGGATATTGAGATGCTCCGGCGGGAAATCAAGGGAAAGTTCCCTTCGTTAAACATACTTTTCCAACAAACGTCTATCTATGATATTATATCGATTGTACAATTGATTTCGTATGGGCTTTCAGTATTTGATGGGAAATTTTTTGAACTTTCCTTATACATGGAAACGTCATTGGAAAAATTATTCGATTGCTCGGCGCTTATATTATTTGACAAAAATGGCATTATAATATCTGAGTTTTATACGCATGAATTAGAGCCCGAATACTATTTCGACTTTTTGGAAAAAATACGGGAGCATATATATCTCCTAAAGAGGATGGAGGAGGAAGAACAACAGCAAAACTTTTTCACGACCGAAAGGGGATTCCTCTCATATTTACATCAAATAGATGTGAATGAGAGGGTATATTATATCTCAGTTATTCTCAGCGACCAAGAAAAGGATGAATTCATGGAAAATTTCTCTCCGTTCGTCGAGAAATTAAAGGGGATTTTGATTTCCTTGGATGCGTCCTTTTACTCCGAGTCCGATGAAGAATTAGATGTTCTTTAATTGACGCCTAAGATCTCTCGCGCTTTATCTATAGAATTTTCTTTTTTCTTTCGGTGTTTCTTTATGTAATCAATTACTTTTTCCACGCAAGAGGCCTTATGTGCCCCGCATAATAAGTCTCCATGAATGCATTCCTCAAATTCTTTCGCGAGCTGTGCATCGTCTTCTTCGAAGAAATAGGTTAAGATTTTATAGATCATACACTTTTGGGGCTCGCCACCTAGTTCTTCTTGCATTTTCCTATTTTTTCTCCCCCCGGTGAAGGAGATTCTCACCTTTTTCTCAATCGAATCAAGTGGTTCGTTAAATGTAAAGTAGCTGTTGGGGTTTCGCTTAGACATTTTATCGGAACCATCCAAACCGGGCAGAAGTTTATGATAGGTAGCACCAGGCAAAAAGAATTCTTCTTGAACTATCTTTCCATCTACTTTTTTCTCTTTGTAATACTTCCGTGTAAGATCACGGGTTAACC
>CAZDJH010000010.1:0-24130 GCA_964505645.1 uncultured archaeon
ATATTTTGCGGAGTTTAAAATGATTACCAATAAAGAAGAAGAATCTTTCACTCTTACTAAGGAACAGAATATTGGGGAATTAATTGAGAAGTTAACAATTAGATACCCTAAAATGGAGAGAGTATTATTATCCAATCAAGGCGATACGCTAAAGAATACCATTTCCGTTTCCGTCAATCATTCTATCATAAAAGCGGATGATCCTCTGTCGGAACCATTGGGAAATAAGGATGTGGTTGCCTTTCTATTACCAGTGTCTGGGGGATAATTTCGGAGGGATTTTAAAATGAAAATCGAGTCCGGGATATACAAGAAAGGAACAGTTGACTTCACAACCGTCATTGATTCCTTAAAGACTAATCCCCAAATACAGAGCGCCGGGTCTATTTTGTCCTTTAATGGGATCGTACGCAACACCTCTAAGAAAGGCAAGAGTGTGCGCACACTAACAATCGACGCATACGATGAGATAGCCAATCAAAGCATACAAAAAATTTGCCGGGATATAAAAAATATCAAGGGGATTATCGATATAAAGCTCATTCATCTTAAGGGAAGGTTTAATATTTCCGAGGATTTAGTTTTTGTTACCGTCGCCTCCGCCCATAGAGAAGAGGGATTTAGGGCTCTTCGAACGGCAGTAGAAAGATATAAGGCGGAAATTGAAGTGTGGAAGAGGGAAGAGTTTGACGACGGAAGTTCAGAGTGGAAACATTAAACTTTTCGCTAAAGGCATACATATATATTATAAGTATAAAAAATATATCGTAAGAATGTATTTTTTCAATTAGATGAATTAAAGGCGATATACTATAAAATTTTTAAAGGCAGTTTCCGTAGAGAGGTTTCGTAGTTTACTAGAGGAGCTTCCACCGTTAGAGTTGGGAAAAGAAAAAGTTCCCTTAAAAGAAGCGTTTAACCGAAGAACTGCAGAACGTATCGAGAGCGCCATTAACGTACCTCATTTTAGGAAGTCGAGGATGGATGGATATGCAGTGAGAGCTCAAGATACCTTCGGCGCAGAGGAAAACAATCAAATCCCCTTAAAGCAAGTTGAGTCTATTGAAGCGGGGGATATACCCAAAAAAAAAGTTGGTGAGCGAGAATGCGCTTACGTTGCGACGGGGGCGGCAATCCCTGAGGGAGCAGATGCTGTGGTTATGGTAGAGTTCACAGATGAGGAGGACGGCACTATACTTATTTCTAAAGCGGTCACTCCCGGAATATATATTGTCGGAATCGGTCACGATATAAAAAAGGGAGATACCATTCTTTATAAGGATAGTCTCATAGACCTCCCCACAATGGGCATTTTATCGGCTTGCGGAATCAAAACCGTTTCTGTATATGGGAAACCAAAAGTAACTTTAATGAGCACGGGCAATGAACTTGTAACGCACGACGTTAATAACTTGAAGGTCGGAAAGATTTACGATATTAATTCTATAGTACTGCGGCAAGGGATCATAAATACTGGTGCGGATGTAAATTATCTGGGGATTTCAAAAGATAATTTCAATGAAATAAAAGAGAGGATTGAAGAGGGGCTTAAGGAAAGTGATATTGTGATTTTATCAGGCGGGACATCCAAAGGCGAGGGGGATTTAGCAGTCCGAGTGTTAGAAACTTTTGAAAATATCGAAGTACAAGTACACGGAATAAAGATCAAGCCGGGAAAACCCTTGATTTTCGCGAAGCTCAAACATAAGATGATTTTTATCTTGCCTGGATATCCTACCTCCTCTCTAAGTTGTTTTTACGTCTTTATTGACGACTTTCTGCGGAAATTATCGGGATATCCCTTGAGAAATAAAAGCGCCCGGAAGTTAGAGGTCGGCGAAAGGATTTATAGTCCCATCGGGCGCCATCACTTTAAGGCGGTTCAAATTAAAGATATCGCTGGTACAAGCAAAATATACCCCGTAAAAACCGGTTCGGAAGCCATCAGTACCTTGTTTTACTCTGATGGGTATATAGAAATCGAGGAGCTGGAAGAGATTGTCGAAAAAGGCGATAGAAAGAAGGTTTTTACGTATTAATTAAAACTGTTAGTAAAATTAAAATGAAAGTTCATGAAGAGCATAAGCATAAAGCAGAGAGGAAAAGGAAATTAAGTATAGGGCTTATCGTGGTAAGTAGCTCGCGTTTTTACGAGAAGCAGCACCAAAAAGAATGTTCCGATAAGACCATCCCCTTAGTGCGTGAAATTCTAAAGGAAGAAGAAAAGGTTGAGCTTAAATTTAGCGATATCGTTCCCGATTCGGTAGAAAACATTGAATCCGCACTAAGAAACACATTAAAGAAGAAAGAGATCGATGCGATCATTTTTAGCGGCGGAACGGGCCTCTCTCCAAAGGATCTTACCTATGAGACAATCAAACCCAGATTTGAGAAAATCATACCAGGTTTCGGAGAGCTGTTTCGGGCGCTGTCCTACGAGGCGATTGGTTCGTCAGCGATGTTATCGAGGGCAATCGGGGGTAGGATTGGCTCTAAAGCGGTATTCTTATTACCGGGGTCGCCAAACGCGGTAAAATTAGCTTTAAAAGAATTAATACTCCCCGAATTGGGGCATATGAGCTATATTATAAACAAAAAGGAATAAAACTGAGGAGATAAAAGTGGTCGAGCGATTACGGAAAATCGGTTTTTCAAGGCTTAAGTCGGTGGAAGAAGCATTAGAAATTCTGTTTTCAAAGGTACATGCAACTGAAACAGAAGAGATTGAAACTTCTAGCGGGCTCAATCGAATAATTGCTGTAGATATTAAAAGCGCGATCGATGTTCCGACTTTTGATCGGTCTGCCATGGACGGATACGCCGTCGTGGCCGAAGATACCTTCGGAGCATCCCCAAAGAGCCCGAAAACGTTAAAAAAGACGGGCAAGATCGAGATCGGCGAGGTTTCCGAACTATCAATGAACGCAAAAGAGGCAATCCGTATTTCCACGGGGGCCGCCATACCAACAGGAGCGGATGCCGTAGTGAAGATTGAAGATACAGAAATTGACGAGAATAATGAAATAACAATTTATAACCCCGTCGCTCCCGGTAAAAACATCTCGAAGCGAGGGGAAGATATAAAAAAAGGAGAATTAATTCTCGAAGGGGGTACCGAACTCAAGCCAGAACACCTCGCGTTGCTCAGTTCCCAAGGAATCGAAACCATTCAAGTAAAAAAGAAGCCCCGTATTTCGGTGTTTTCAACGGGGGACGAGTTGATTGAAGTGGGAAACCCATTGGGAAGAAATCAAGTATATAATTCCAACACCCCCATGATCTCTAATCTGGCTCGAGTCTATGGGGGCGACGTTGTTTTGGAGGGCACATTAAAGGACGATAAATCTCTCATTTCTAAGCGCCTGAAGGAGGCGATGACAATTTCTGATATCATTATCTTTACCGGAGGGACATCCGTCGGCACTCAAGACTATCTTCCCGAGGTAGTTCGGGAGATTACTTCGGTCTTAGTCCACGGGGTCGCCATGAGACCGGGGTCGCCGATCCTTCTGGCAACCAAGGAAAAAACTTTAATCTTTTGCCTTCCCGGCACGCCCGTCGCGGCATATGTGGGATTTCTAAAGTTTGCCGGCCCGGCACTCCGAAAGATGATGGGGGTAAAAATCGTCGATCCTAGAAAGAATATTATTGCGGTCATGAATAGGGACATTCCCGTATCTCGAATGGGATATCTTCATTTCTTAAGGGTTTCTTTGAAGTTGGAAGAAGAGCAGATTATAGCCGAATCCGTACGGTTGAAGGGTTCGGGTATCATTAGTTCTCTCACCCAATCCGATGGGATCGTAGAGATTTCGAAGGAAAAAGAAGGATTAAAAGCCGGCGAAAAGGTTGTGGTGAAGCTTCTTCCATGGTAGGTTCACCTTTGGACCAAAAATTAAATAAACTAATATCCCTCATCTGCTAAATAAATCTTGAGTAATCTAACACATTTTTCTTAATCTCTAAAATTTCTTTTATTTTGTTATTGTTAAATTTCTTAAAGATCTAGCGAAAAAAAAACTTTGCTTTATTTTAACGTTTATTCTATATATAGAGAATTTCCATAGGTAACTGTAAAGATATTGATTGTAAGATGACCTTGATTAAGAATTTATTTTGGGAAAGTTAAGTTCACAGATTTTAAGAATTAGAAATAAAAGATTCAATGAGCCAAATAATATGTATTAAATTAAATTAAATTAATTGAACCTTCAAAAAATTGCAAATTCTTTTAATTAAAGGATAAACTTTTTTCATTTTCTTCATTTTGATGAATGTGGTTATATGCTAAAAACTGAACAAGCAGTTAAAGAAATTCAGCAAACAAATAATATTATCGGGAGAGAAGAAGAACTTAAAAAGATTATATTGGCACACTCCGTCGATAAAAATATCCTCATAGAGGGCGAAGTTGGAGTGGGAAAAACGACCCTCGCAAAAGCAGTTTCTTCCTATTTTGATGCCGATTTTTACCGTATCGATTGTAGTGAGGATACCTTAACTCATAACTTAGTGGGATATTGGGACCCGCCCTTAGTCATTTCAAAGGGTTATCAAGAAGATACTTATATTTATGGTCCACTCCCATCGGCAATGCTCAACGGAGGATGTTTATTTATTAATGAAATCAACCGGATGCCCGAGATTACTCAAAATGCTCTATTAACCGCTCTAGATGAAAAGATATTGGACATTCCAAAACTTAAAACCATTCACGCTGCAGATGAATTCTTTGTCATTGCTACATTAAATCCCTCAGCGCATATTGGTGTCACTGTGTTAGGAGAGGCAATAATGGATCGATTCGTATGGATTAAGTTAAACTATCAAAGCCCAGAAGAGGAAGAACAGATAATAATCCAAGAGGCGCAATTAAATGGCGCGGAAGATCATAAATTGACTAAAATTTCAGAATCCATTATCCGGCGAACTCGGGATAATACATCTGTTAGGCGGGGAAGCTCCGTAAGAGGGGGGATAGATTTAGCTGCCATTATGAGTAAACAGGAAAATAAAGAAAGCACTCAAAATTGGATCGATTCTGCCATTATGGCCCTTTACAATAAAATCGAATTGGAAGACGGAATTTCGAGCTCGAAGCGTGAAATAATTACCAATATCGTCTTAGAGGTTTTAAACAATTCGGATTTTCAATAATCGATGATTTCTCTCGGACGACATCCGAAGGGGAGGAGACTAGGGAAAGGCTTCATATTCGCCATACAGACCGACCTTCCGATAAGGAAATATTAGAATATGAGATAATCAGAAAGAAAAAGAAGAAGCCAGATTATTATCGCCATTTAGCTCATTCACTCGATTATAAACAGATTAAAGAACTGAGCTATTTAGCAATCCAACACAAAAATATCGACGCGATTAGGGGCTTATTGAAGTCAAACGTGTATGCTGCTACGGATGCCCTTGATCACGAGCAAGGGGTAAAGTTTTTCTCCGAGCAAGCTGAAAAATCCCCCGAAATTATGCCCGAGATCTACTTTTTTATAAGACGCCCTATATCGGATAAATACAAGAATATCTTTCGAAACTTAGCTCGGGAAAGCATTCTCACTACATCATTAAAAATAACCAGCCAGGGCATTAAGGGATTCAAAAGAAAAACCGTCCCTTATTATCACCTCGGTATGTCCGAATTCAATTTGGACGAGACAATTCAGCACAATCCGTTAAAGATCTCGGAGCGAACACTAAATTACAAGGACATTTACGGCATTAAGAGGCAGCAGGAAAAGAGAAAGGTCGCCTTAATACTCGATACGAGCGGCAGTATGTATGGGCGTTTGTTGCTAAATGCTGCACTTACCACATCTGTTTTAGCATATAATATGGAAAAAGAGCATTACGCCATTATTTTATTCAATTCTACCGCGATGGTTCTCAAGGGTATTAAGGAAAAAAAGGCCACTACTAAGATAATCGATGAGATTCTAGATTCAGAGGCTGTTGGGTTTACAAACATTTCTATTGGTCTTGAAAAAGGACTGGAAGAATTAAATAGGCTAAAAACAACAAACAAAAATAAATTCGGCATCCTCATTTCGGATGGAAATTATAATCGTGGAGATAAGCCCTTAGAAATCGCTAAAAAATATCCAAAATTACATGTTATTGGAATGCCGCCCGATAATGATGCTGATATGGGGATCCAAACATGTAGAGATATTGCCGACTCGGGAGGCGGAAAGTTTTATGCGGTGGAAACCTATCAAGAAATCCCCCGGGCCTTGATCGATCTATTAACACAGACATAATAAAATCTGTTTCTTCATTGAAAGATCATAATTTTCGGATAAGGTGACTTAGGCCCTCGACGGAAGGAAGATGCCATCTTATGCTAGAAACCAGCGATTTCCTTCGGGTATAATTAAGTCAACTCAAATAAAATACATAGATCTTGTTTTTTTCAAATATATTTAAAAACCAAGCCAACTTTTATAGTACTATAAATAATCCATTTTTAAACTAACTATAGTTTAGAAATATTAATTTAAAATTTAAAAGGCAAAAATTTATTATGAAAGATAAAGATAAGAAGATTTTATTCATCTCTGTGGTTTTAATCACCTTAGTAGGCGTTTTACTTTCCTTAAATGCTTTCAAACAGATTAATATCAATGACGTAAGTGTATCCTCGACTGATTTTGATCCCACTCCCGCCCCTCCGAATGAGAATTTCACGTGGGGGATAAACAAGGGGGATAAATTTGGGTGGAAAATAGAGCAGTATATTAACCAATCCCTTTATTTTGAAAATGATTTATTTTTTAACGTCACAAATTTCTTGTTCGATAAGTGGTTCGATTTTGAAGATGAGAAGTACTATTACGGAGTGGAAATGAATCTAATGGAATGGAATAATTCCTTAAGCGCATTTCAAACCGCCATGCCAGCATATAGCGAAATTCCTATAAACACGAATACATCTATGATTAATTTTACAAACAACGAAATAATATCTGGCGGCATGTATTTTTATGTTCCTCCGTTTATCCCTTTAAATGGCTCCACTTTAGCGATTGATTGGTGCGCTAATGCGTTTAATCACACCCTCAATGGAACTATTTTCCATGTTGATGGAAATAGTTTTAAAATTACTCATAATATTACAATTGCATTTGTAGAGATTCAAGCGAATTATACCGATGATGGAATATTAGAGTTCGCAGAAATTAAATTCAACTACACAGAAATGCCATTCGGAACGCAGAAGGTCTTATATTCAAGATTGTCCGATCTAAACCCTTATGCGGGCATTGAATGGGCAATAAAGGAAGGTGATGAATTATATATGAATATGGCAGGAGCGGCGTCTAAGTTTGAGATAATCGATATCTATAATATCTCTACCTTGAATTATTTGACGCCCTTTCCAATACACATCCAAACGGTTAACGCGAGTTGGTCAATATGGGACGATATGATGAATTCATGGGAAACGCATGAAGATAATGTGATAATAGGCGCGGCTAGTAAATATAAGCCCTTAATCCCAGAATTAGAACCGGGGATTGAAGGAAATTTACCTCAGTTTCTTATCATACCGATGGGATTTACTGGAAAAGAATTAAAGAAATCATTTAACTCTCTGAATTCCCCCTTTTTCCATCCACCGTTCTTAAATAGTATTGAGCACGGAGATTTATGGGTAAGGTGTCGGGAGGAATCTACAGGGGAGACTCTCTATTTGGAATATATTAAATCAACAGGGTTTTTAAAAGAAATGGCGAATTATATAAATGAGGGAGAAGTGATTATTTTCTATGAAAACTCGGCAATATTATCAGCCGGGAATCACAATAAAATGATTGAGGTATCCAAATTAGTTGAAAGCGATTTTAATGTATCTTTAAGGCTTGGAGTAACTGATAGAACCCAGTTGTTAACGGGTTCTTCATTGGTAAATCCATTTTCCGTTGACTTAGAAAATGGGAAGATATTTATCGATATAATGCTCAACGACTCGAATAATTTGGATACACGTCTAAGCGGAGCTCTAAATATCACGATCGAATATAATAATTTGCGGTTTAATAAGAGGACTATAGAGATTTGGCGATATAATTCTGAGGGGATGTGGACTCCTGTTCCCTACACTGATTTATGCGATGGAAAAATCCTAATTTCAACCGACGATATTTTCGCATTCGGCTTTGCTGTGACTGAATTCTTTCAATCAGACCCAAACTCGGTTTTATTCGAAGATATGGAGGTTAAATATGCATACGAAGATGAAATGTATTATTATTTCCCGAAATTTCTAAATATAAGGTATCAAGGTAAAGCACCCTTTATATTTGAAGGCATAAATGAATTAGAAGGAATGGAAATGCCCTATACCAACCCTTCCTGGACTATAAATACACAAACGAGATTGATTTCTAATTCTTACTTTTACAATTTATTTTCTAGCGGTATTCATACGCCCGTCTGGATTTTCACCAATATTTCTCTTGGAGACCTAGTACCAATAGGAATTATGGGCACGGACAAGACGTATAATGTTTCTGGAGAGGGCAGCCAATTCGTTTATGGGGTAGGAAATGTAGATGTATGGGTTCTGGAAGACCTATCACAGCCGGGAGTTTATCTATATTATGAGAAGGATACAGGGCTTTTAATAAATGGAACCTTTAAAGCTTCCCATCCGTATTACCAAGAAACAGTAGAAGGTAAATTTGAACTTATCGAAACAAACGCGGAAATGGAAGGAACCCTTCCGGCAAACGACCAAATTGTATCCTTAGAATTTCCGAAATACATAGAACTCGGTGAGTCCTACCTCGTCAATGCAACAGTTGAAAATTGGGGTGAGCCCTCTGAAAGTCTGATTGATTTGTATCTATATCTCAACGGGGCTGAAGTCGGCTCTATTACTATTTCGAGTCTTGAATCTTGGGAAACGGTGGAAATATCTTATAATTGGACCCCGTCCTCTTATGGAACCTATAACTTCACGGCCTATGCCCCAGCAGTACCCGAAGAGGAAAAAACCGATAACAACCTTAAAACGCGTCTTTTGGATGTTAAGCAAGCCCAAATATTCGATGGAATGCAGTTAGAATATAACTTTTTTCAGTTTTCTTCGATGTATCCCGAAGGTTCACCGAGTATGAGACTATTGGTTAATTACACAAAGGAAACCAAAAGTAAATACAATGAAAATATTGGTCAATATAACGGGACTGATTATATGTATATTCTCCCGTACTGGGTTGATGTAAATACAAGGGAAGAATGTTTCCAGCAAATGGGTATGGGATACGGAATTGGAGAATCCTTCACTCCATTTTGGATCCATAATGATACCTCCCTCGGAGATCATATTGAACTCGGTTTTCCTTCTTTCTATGAAACGTGGATGTACAACGTGTCGGGAGAGCGGATTCATTCTCTTCACGGATTTGGCGATATCAACGTATGGGAACTCGAAAGCTTGTCCGACCCAGGAGTATATTTATGGTACGAGAAAGAAACGGGGATTTTAACTAATGGGTCGATTTGCTTTACATCTATGGGTTTCAATGGTTCTTTTTATTTTGATTTATTCTATACAAATGCTTTAGAGCTTTTAGAATTGATCTGGACCCCCGAGCCTACAGATATAGGACATTGCAGATACCATCCATACTATCCATTCGATCTGACTTTTCGACATCGATTTAGCGCAAAAAGTCCAGTAGGAATAGACCAATATTGGATTAATGACACGGATAATTTCAAGATTGATAGCAGTACGGGAGAATTAACCGCCAACACGATCCTTGATTATAAAGTATACTGGTTAAAAATAGGTGTAAATGATTCAATTGGAAATTCATTGGAAAAAGTGATTACGGTCACTGGTTATCCTTACCCACAGTGGGATACCCGTCCAGAAGATCAAGTATTGATGCATGGTACTCCCTTTAGCTATGATGTCGATTTAAAATATAACTATAGCGGTGATATATACTCGATCGATGATACAGAAAATTTTGCGATTGACTCAAAAACGGGTCTTATAACCAACAATACTATTCTGAAACCTGGTACATACCCTCTATACATAACGGCATATAGGTATATAGGTACCTACGGATACATCTATCCTTCAATGAGTGCATATGCCAATATCGTAATAAAGGTAATAAATGCCACCGATATCTCTCAGCAAGAAGCCACAATGATACCGGGGGTCCAATGGGATGAAGATTGGTATAGGTTCGGTGCTACTTCAGAAGAATTAATCCTGACAGTAAATCTTTTCTTCGATGAATTCGAAGGAGATATGGATATCGATTTGTTTTATAAAAATGGATACATTATGTACGGAGAGGAAATGGAATTTGGTAAAACGTTCACCCGCATCCTACCCGAAAATGGTACATATTATTTATGTGTTAGCGGCTATAATGTCGGAAATAATTATTCCCTCTGGTGGGCAACTTCGACCACACCCCCGGATGATAACTATGAGGAGAACGACGAGTTAGGTTCCGCTTTCGACCTTTCAGCTTACGAGGGGACATGGTTGAGCAGTATTAATCAGACCGGTGTTCAGATGGATGAAGATTGGTACGAGATCTATGTAGCCCAGGGAGAACTGAACCTAACCGTAGAATTGTTATACAATGATTCCGACAACCACATTAATATTGTTTTACGTGATGAGAAGGGGTCTTGGATTAAGAGCAGTAGTTGGAGTGGAAACGGAAAAGCAATTAAAGATATTCTTCCTAACAATGGAACTTACTATTTAGAGGTATACGGTGATGATATGGCCGATACATATGATCTTAGGTGGGTCACTTCCCTCACACCACCGGATGATAACTATGAAGAAAACGACAATTTAGATTCCGCATTCGACCTTTCAGCTTTCGAGGGGGTGTGGTTAAGCAATATTAATCTTACGGGTGTTCAGATGGATGAGGATTGGTATGAGATCTATGTCGCGCCGGGAGAACTGAACCTAACCTTAGAACTATTATTCAATGATTCTATCAACTATATCAATATCGCATTATATAGTAGCGATGGGTCTTGGATTTATGGCGATTCTTGGTGGTGGATATATGAAATGAGGATTGAAGAGTTCGTGCCTGAAAGTGGTGTCTATTATTTAAGAGTATGCGGTGACGATATGGCCGATACCTACGATTTACGATGGTATACTTCTGAGAGACTTGAAGATAACTACGAGGAAAATGATTTTCATACTTTATCCTACGATCTTTCCCAATATGAGGGGGTGTGGTTAAGCGATATAGATGGGACCGGAATCCAACGTGATCAGGATCTATTTGAAATCAGCGTTAATCCCTCGGAGCCATATGTAAGTGTCCGGCTCATATTTAACTATTCAGAAGGAAATATGGGATTTCACTTGATTAAGGAAAGTGATAGTTTCCCCGTAGCAAGCTGTTTTTCAATGTCCGACAACGCGACCGTTTATTGTTATGCTCCTTCTGGTGGCACGTTTATTATCTACATTTTGGGCGAAAACAAGGGGAACGAATATGATTTACGGTGGGATACTACGGCGGTACCTCCTCCAGATGATAACTACGAGGAAAATGACTTTGTCCCCTTTAACTTAACCTTTTATGAAAATACTTGGTTAAATGATGTTGATGGCTTGGGAATTCAGCGAGACACTGACATTTTTGAGATCTCAATGAAACCCTCGGAACCTTACTTGAAAGTCGATCTTTTTTTTGAACATTCGGAAGGAAACATGGATTTAGGTCTTACTAATTGCAGCCACTTCTTTCCTTTAGCATATGAGTTTTCGATGACCGATAACGAGACCATTTATTATTACGCTCCTAATGGAGGAACGTTTTGGATTCACATTTTCGGAGATAATCGAGGCAATACCTACGATTTACTATGGAATTGCTCCAATCAACCCTTAGAAACTATACCGCCCACCTGGACCCCGGAGCCAACCCATCAAGTGATTATTAAAGGAGATTCCCTTAGCTATGATATAGATGCCTCAGATCCGACGGGTATTGACACATTCTGGCTCAATGATACCTCAATCTTTGAAATTTCCCCTGATGGATTGCTATACAATACAACAACGATTCCAGTAGGGAAATATTGGCTAACGGTTTTTGTAAATGACACATTTAGCAACATCAATAGTAAAGCCATTATGATCTATGTTCAAGATCCCTTAGCACCTACGATAAATATAAGTATTCCTAAGCTCGAGGATGTCGTTGGGTTCCTTGCTCCGACCTATAGCATCCATGTTTCCGATTCCAACTTGGATACTATGTGGTATACCGTAAATGGGGGAGAAGAGATAATTTTTACCGCTAACGGTACAATCGACCAGACGATATGGAATTCGTTGAATGATGGATCAGTGACCATTTATTTCTTTGCAAACGATACTGAGGGGCATATTGGGTTAAATACTATTATTATCGAAAAGGATACGACCGCGCCAACCTTAACCATCCACAATCCCTCGTCGAACGATCTTTTGGGCCCCAATGCTCCTTTCTTGAGCTTGAATTCCTTCGATCCGAACGGAATTCATTCCGAATGGTATTCATTGAACGGAATTAAAAATTATACATACACACCTTACAACCAAGAAGCGTGGAACTCGGTATCTGATGGCATTCTAACGATTACTTTCTATGCAAACGATACATTAGGAAATACCGCAGAAATAAGCATTAATATTATAAAAGATACAGCTGTTCCAAGCATAATCATCATCAAACCAGCGCAAAATGAAGTTTACGGAGACCTAGCTTCATCATTTTCTGTAGAGGTTATCGATACGCATCTTGAGGATATGTGGTATTGTCTAAATGGAGGAGAAAACATTACCTTCACGTCTAACGGTACAATCTCCCAAGGGGCATGGAATATCATCGCCGATGGAAACGTAACGATTACTTTCTATGCAAACGATACATTAGGAAATACCGCAGAAATAAGCATTAATATTATAAAAGATACAGCTGTTCCAAGCATAATCATCATCAAACCAGCGCAAAATGAAGTTTACGGAGACCTAGCTTCATCATTTTCTGTAGAGGTTATCGATACGCATCTTGAGGATATGTGGTATTGTCTAAATGGAGGAGAAAACATTACCTTCACGTCTAACGGTACAATCTCCCAAGGGGCATGGAATATCATCGCCGATGGAAATGTAACGATTACATTCTATGCCAACGATACCGTTGGGTTAATAGGAATGTATAGCACAGACATAGTAAAAGATACAACCGCTCCAACCATAGATATCACCCAACCCGCTCAAAATGAAGTCTATGGAGCCTTAGCTCCGTCATTCTTCGTGGAGATTACCGATACGCATCTTGAGGATATGTGGTATTGCCTAAATGGAGGAGAAAACATTACCTTCACGTCTAACGGGTCATTAAATCAGGCAATTTGGGAATCGCTCATCGATAGTAATTATACTATTGTATTCTATGCGAACGATACCCGGGGAAATATCGGCTCGGACAGCGTTGATCTTATAAAAGATACCGTAGCACCAACAATTAATGTCTTGTCACCTCAAGGAAATCAAACGTTTGGGAACACGGCACCGCGTTATTCCATCCAAGTTTCCGATCCATATATCGATAAGATTTGGTATTCGATAAATGGGGGACAGAACATAACGGCTACCGCTTTGAACGGTACGATAAATCAAGCGATATGGGCTTCGACTTCAAATGGAACCGTAACCATTACGTTCTACGCAAATGATACCGCGGGGAATGTTGCTTCATGTAGCGTCGATGTTTACAAGACAGATGCTGATAGTGGAGGAGAGGAAATTCCAAGTTATCTCCTCATTATTGTAATGCCCATTGTGGTTCTAATCACGTTGAGCTTAGCAAGAGTTGTAAAGAGAAAAATACGCATTGAACAAGAGTAACTAACTCGTCCAGATTTAATTTAAAATCTAAAATCTACTTTTTTTTATTTTTGTAATTACTGAAGACTTTAACCCTTTAAAACCTAATTACTATTATATTTTGATAACAAAATTCTATTTCTCCTGATTATATTTCTTAATTGATAAATTTTTTTATATGATTGGGTATATTCTTTATAATGAAAAATAATACAATCTGAATAGAATATTAAAAAAGGGTTTATCTTGGTCAGACCTCCTACCGGAAAGAATATATGTTTGCGATGTAAAGGGGGAAAGTTTTTGTGCGGGAAAGAAACTTGCCCTATCCTCCTAAAAAAGTCGGTATTAAAATCGATACTTCCATTTGAGGTCGGAAGTTCGCTAAAAGATGTGGAACTTTTTGGGGCTAGCCCACCGGGCTTTTTTGTAGGTAGATTTAATTATCCAAAAGTTTCGGTCGGTCCTTTAATACCCTTTTCGGAATTTACAAAACAACATTTCTCAACAAAGGCGGAACACCATATTTTGGACGCTCCTGAGTTATGGTATGGGAAGAAATTACCCGAAATTATACAGTATAGGAGCAGTTTAGCACGTTCTAATTTTAAGGTTAATGTAAAGGTCGGAGAACAACAGTTAAAAAATACGCCATCACTGAAAGAGCGACGCTTGCTTGAACGTTCTCAACTCCTCTCAATGGCATCACAGCCTACGGATACCGAGACACGATTTGGAAAGTTGAGTTTGAGAATGATGCTCGACAATCATTCGCTTCCTATGGGTCCTTCCGGCTATACTGACGAGATAAGAATTACGGAAAATGTTAAAGTCCATCCCAAAGTGGATTATTGCGTTTATGATACCGATTTGAAAGCCCAGAATGCCGTGTCTGAGTATTTGTATATGCAAGGAGATGTTCCCTTATCGACTATTCAGAGAGTTTTTTCTGCGGGGCTTCTCGGAGAGAAAAAACGGAGAAGGCTTGTACCCACCCGCTGGACCATCACTGCTGTTGATGACATTATCTCCAAGCGCTTAATTGAAGAAATAAAAAAGTTTCCAGAACTTAATGAATATAAGATCTTTGAAGGGGCTTATTTAGATAATCACTTTAAGATTTTGTTATTTCCCGGGAAATTTGCATTCGAAATGAATGAAGTCTGGGCACCTAATAGTTTATGGAACCCTGTAGAAGGTGAAAATGCGGAGGAATATAAGCCCCAAATCATGACAGACTACGAATTTTACCGCGGAAGAAAAAGTTATGCAAGTAATATAACGGGAGCGTATTACGCAGCTCGTAAGTCTGTGTGCGAATATTTGTATAGAATTCGACGCCAAGCGAGAATAATTATTTTTCGGGAGGTCTCATCGGGTTATATTGTCCCTTTGGGCGTATGGGTAATCAGAGAAACTGTAAAAAAAACATTAAACTCAAATCAACCCGTTGTTTTGGATAGTTTTGAGGGTGCGATTGAGAATATGAGTAGAGGGTTACTCGTTAAGCCTAAACAGTGGGAACATAGCAGTAAATTAATTAATTTTATTAGGACCCAAAAGACATTAGATGCCTTCCTTTAAACTATTAACATCACGCAAGATAACGTAAAAAAAGGGATAAAATAGGATTATCAGTTATGTGCTAGAAGGGATAATTTCCTATACCTTACCTGTATACTAACAGTATCAATCCCTAAAAAAATAAATGCTTTCCTTCATGTTTATGTTTAAAGAAAAATTAACTGGTCAAGATCATATATGAAAATTGATATTCACTTTCACCCACTATGCAAGGAAGCTACGTGGGACGATTTAGAAAAGGTTGCTGATGCGATGTGGGGTTCGGACCAGAGCAAAAAGAAAAAGTTTAGTATGATGCTCAAGACGTTAGCAACAAAATATTCCATAGACAATTATATTGAATTAATGGATAAATTTGATATAGAAAAAGCAGTGTTAGTTTCCTTTAATGTGAGAACTGCTTACGGGATATGCTTAGTAACTAACGATGATCTCGCTAACTTTGTTACCAGATATCCAAATCGATTCATAGGATTCGCAGGTATCGACCCCCCAGCGTCTAATGCACTTGAACAATTAGATTACGCTATAAATTCCTTAGAGCTTAAGGGGATTAAGTTAGTTCCGCCCGTCCAGAAATTCGATTTAATGAATAAATCTTTTGACCCTTTATGGAAAAGAATTATCGATTTAAACATTCCCCTATGGACCCATGGAGGACATCAAGTCTCTACAGCTGGTTCCGTCTCAAAGTACGGCCATCCAGATAGAATCGATGATTTGGCAATGAGGTTTCCAGAATTAACTATAATTGTAGGACACATGGGGACGCCTTGGTTCTGGGACACCTATTCTATTGTTATACGCCATCCGAACGTATATGTTGATATTTCTGCCCATCCCGCGCTTTATCAATATTTCCCGTGGGACGCGTTTGTACAATATAATGCAGGTGATAAGGTTTTGTTTGCGTCTGATCATCCGTTAACTCATTGGAGCCAAATCATCCCCGCAGTTGAGCAGCTCCCGATCTCTGAGGGCTTTAAAAGAGATATATTTGAGAGAAATGCTCAAAAGCTTTTAAAGTCGTTTAATATTTTATAAATATAATTAAAAAGGTAAAGTTCGAGAAGGAGACTATTTTTCTTCCCTTCTTCTTCCATATTTTTTTCCTTTTTCTCTATACAAATGTATTTATAAAATAATCGCTATAAGTATTATTATGAATAAGAAGGTCATTATTTCTTTATTTTTAATAACGATTGTTATTCTTAGTGGATTTATAATCGTTTCAACCTTGATTTTATTTCAAGATACTGCTAATGAATATTATGTAATTGATGTTGCCGATAAATCCAAATATTACAACGGAACGACACTTTATGCTGATTTATCCGATACAGACCAACCGAGAATAGTGGAAGTAAATATGGACGGAAAAGTTGTATGGGAATATACCCTTCCCGACAATTTAAAAAGTTATATAAATCCGGGGTTGGATGTGGAACTGTTAGATAATAATAATATATTATTCGTTGCCCCACTGAAGGGGGTATTTGAAGTAAATCGGTCAGGAGATATTCAATGGTCATATCTCGATTCCAAAGTGTCTCATGACGCGGATAGATTATTAAATGGGAATACCCTCATAATATGGGGCGGAAACGATACTAAGGATGATATGCAGGTAAAAGAGGTCAATTCAACTGGTAGTATTGTATGGAATTGGTCCGCTAAAAACCATTATGACTATGGCATTTACGAAAATATTTCTGATCAAGGATGGACCCATGCCAATGCTGCGACTCGATTGCAAGACGGAAATACCCTAATAAATCTACGTAATTTCAACCTGACCGTCGAAGTCAACAATTCTGGCGACATTGTGAGGGAGTTTAACTGGACTGAGTTAGGAGATGATCCTCATGAACCAGAGATACATGACGAAACCTTATTAATTGGACTCCAATGGTCGGCTCCAAACCAAGCGGTGGAGATAAATCTCACGACAGAAGAAGTTATATGGGAGTATAACAGAACGAATCTCTCTTTTACTCGGGATGCCGACCGATTACCAAATGATAATACTTTGATCGTCGGGGTGGTAGGCAATAGTCCCAAGATATTTGAAGTCACAAGGTCAGGTGAAATCGTTTGGCAATTGGCGGTTCGGGGGAAGACCCTCACACAGCAAAGCCCAGGTTGGTTTTACAAAGCGCAAAGAATCAGATACTAGTAACTTCTCAAAACTTCATGTTCTTTTTACATTTCTAATGGTCTTACCTTCTCTAATCCTTTTAATTCATCAATATGAGGGTTTTCGATAAACTTACCTTTAATAAACACATGTAAAACATTACTTAACGCATCGATCTGCTCTAATGGATTAGCATCTACCACTTGTAAGTCCGCATACTTTCCCTCCTCAATGCTTCCCGTAATATCATCGATTCCTAATAATTCAGCATTATTTTTCGTTCCATAATAGATTGCCTCTTGAGGACCCATATTTGTATACTTAATAAAATATTGGAGTTCCTTCCAAACATTATAGTGAAGTGAATAGGGTACTGAGGCATCTGTGCCAACTCCAATCCGTATTCCCGTTTCGTAAGCCTTTTGAAGGCCCCTTATCATCCCTTTCTCAATTAAAATTCCATTTTTCTTTTTAACCTCTGTAATCTTTGTGACCTCTCTGGGTAGCGTAGAAAGTCCCATCCCCGCTGAGATAGTTGGGACTAAATATGTGAATCCCCGAAGGCTATTTGGATTATTTTTAAAGAGAGGAATCGTATCGTCTATGATCTCTGCCCCGTGCTCTATGCTATCAACCCCACCTTTCAGAGCTTCTTTGATACCTTCCGTTGATTCACAATGCGTGGCAACTAATAGGTTTCCACGATGGGCTTCAAAGCATGCCGTCTCTATTTCCTCCACAGTCATTTGAGGGCGCCCAGCTTCCCCCACTTTTTCTGCGTCCATAACCCCTCCCGTTGAAATGAGTTTAATACCATCAACCTTCTCCCTTAGATTTCTCCGTACTGCCTTCCGTACCTCCGGAACAGAATCCGTAATAAAGGCCATCGCGGCAGCATGTCCACCCGTAATACATAATGCTTTTCCCGCACAGAGTAATCGGGGACCAATATACTTCCCTTCTTGTATGTCATCACGTACCTGTAAATCAAGAAAAAATGGGTCGCTCATCGTTTTTAACGTGGTGACACCAGCGTTAAGGGCATTTTGAGCATTCTTTTTCATCATATTCTGTAATATATGCTTACCAAATGGATTATTCAGAATATTCATAATTCTATTTAACCATTTATCGCTTAATTTCATTAGAAAAGTTGGCTTCCCACTTCCAGTTAAATGACAATGTGCATTAATTAAGCCTGGTAAGACGTACTTGCCTTTTAAATCAATTTTCTTATAGCCCTTAGGAATATTGATATCAGAGCCTTTTCCAACAGCCCTAATTTTTCCAGGAGTTTGATCTTCCTTCTCCTTAACTAGATTTTCTATCAGAATTACCCCATCTTTCATTGGTATACTATTTTTATTTCCATCAATAATAGTACAATTGACTAACGCGTAGTTCGAGTTATATTCCATCTTATTATTTTTTAATCCAAAATAAGACAGTATTTTGTTACTCAAGAGCAGATCTATGATAATTGCTAAAATTGAGGTACTCCAATACCATCCAAGGGATATCCACGATGGATCTAAATGAACCAAGGAAAGCATTAAATTATGCATGTTAGGAATTATTATATTAAATAAACTTAAGATACCTAATGGAATTCCCACAAATGGAACTATCCAAGGATATAAATTAAGTACGCCCATAAATACATAAGCAAGCATACCTAATACACCTTCTAAATGACCATACGTGATCCAAGATAATATCGCAACTAGCAAAAAGGTCAGCAAGATGAAATTTCCAATTACCTCAAAAAAGTTGCGTTTCTTTTTTCCTTCAATCATATTATCAAACATTGAAAATTAAAAACCTAAAATAAATCAACCCACAATTAATTATAATTTTTATAGAGAAAAAATTTTGATAATAGTATAAGATATAATATTGTTTAAAAAATAGAAGGAAATTTTAAATATATGAATAGTTAATATCATTACATGGAATCATATACACCTCTCAATTCCGGAGTAATTCCCTTATTTATAGTATATATTTTCTTAATTTTATTTGGTATCTTTATAATAAAGTTATTGTTAGATAAATGGAAAGAACGAAATAGCAATTTGCCCTTATATCTTAGTTTAGTATTTATAAGCCTCATTTTGGCATTGATTTTCTTAGCAATAGGACTCTTAGAGACAATAATTACTGGCTACTTTAAAGAAATCTACAGGGTAACCTTTCCACTTGCGTATGCAGGTGTTATTTTTGCTGATATCTTATTATTCAAATTCACAAATGAAATAACGGGGAAATCAGGGAAGGGAATATATTTCATTATTATTATAGGTGTAATACTTATTATTTTGATGCAGTTACCTTGGAATTGGTGGGGTGTACCCTCGGAATTTTACGCCGATAAATTAAATATCAGAATTATTTCGATCGTTTCTTTTGCCCTCTATTCGACCGTAATTTATTTATCTATCGCAATAATAAGCCTTAAAGCTCGAAGAAGGGCAGAAGAAAAAAGAGTCAGAGCGGGTTTTCTAATGTATGCGCTTTCGGTGTTATGTATGGTCGCTTTTTTTGTAATGAATATCATGGAAAATGTCTTGATTGTGCTTTTTGACCACCCTGGCTACTCAATATTTGTATATATTGGTTGGATTTTTGCTGTTTTATTCATTGTATTATCCTACCTTTCACTTATTATGCCTCAATGGTTAAGGAATTTATTAAATCTCTAATTTTTAAATTGATTAAAGTGAACTACCACGCCCTAAATAAAGGACGGTGCTTTCTCGCACTCTAGGTGGTAAAAAAGTTAAGAACTAACGGGCATTTATAACTATATTCTTTTATTCTTTTATTCTTTTATTCTTTTATTCTTCCCAGAAGCTTTATTATTCCTTCTTGAAAAGTAAGTTATTATCGAGAAAAGTTTCATTAATTAATATATAACGAGATAAATACATAAAAGGAGTATCAATAATGCCGAAAAACCATTTTGTCAAGATTTGTCCGATAATTATTTCGATAACTAACGCATCAGACATAGAGCCTAAAAATGCAATCGAAACGAAGATGATGCTGTCTAACGCAAGCATAGGTATATCACTAAACACGTTTCGAATCCATAAGTATTTCCCTTTTGTAAGTTTTCTTATTTTTGAATATATAAAAGCATCCAATGTTTCCGTAATTATAAATGAAATCCAAGAAGCCGCCGTAATTCTAATAGTTGAACTGAAAAACTTTTCCCAAAATACTTGGGAATCACTCCCCCAATAGGGTGCCGGAGTTATAGCAATGCTGAACCATATAAAGATGGTCATTAAGATTTGTGTAATAAAGGTAATTAGAATCATTCTATAAACTTCTTTTCTACCGAAACTCTCATTAACCATATCCGTTAACTGAAATGTAAAGGGAAAAATGACAACTGCGACGGGTGCGGTAATCTGAAGGGCACCAATACTAAAGTCGCCAATTTTAGCCGCGAATATCTGTGATAGCGTTATAAATAAGACATAAAAGGCGATGGCAACATCCGAACGTTCTTGCATCTTAGTATATTGGCTGATAAAAACGGTGGACAAGAAAATGACTATAATCCATATAATTATTATTAACCACATTATGAGATCATTACCGTATTATTTTGTACTTTACTTTCCATAGAAACAATAATTAATAATTACTTCATTAAATGGTAAATATAAGAAAAAATTATTTGTCTAATTACATTGCCCGAAATTAATGCCTACGATGAGATTATTTCTCTACTCGCAAAATTTTTAAAGGGAGAATTATATCAAATCCCACAAAAAACCCGAAAAAAAACCGTAATTCTTCATTACTACATGGAAGTTATTCGGTTTTGGAATAAAATTAATTTTATGCTAAGTTATACATTGAGCGCTTTAGGCAATTATAAAAAGGTGGGGATGAAAGAAAAAGCGCTCTTTTCATTAATTATATATATGAGAGAATGGGAAAAGATGCCTTTAAAGGATATCTTGAATAAATTTCAAAAAATATCTAGACGTTCGGAAGGAAATTTCACTAAAAAACATATAATAGAATTTTCCCAAAAACTTAATACTTTTTCTTGGAAAAAAGCACTTTCCAATAAGTCGAGAGTCGAGAAAGATAGCATCAATAAGGCAGTCCCTTCCTTTTTTATTGAGACACTCCTTCCCTATATGCAGAGAGACTTTTTAGTTGAAAATATAGAAAAAATGAACGCCCCAAGAGAATTAAGTATCGGAATAGTAATGTTGAATTCGAAGAAAAGCGCGAATGCCTTGAAAGCCGAAGTTAAACAATACCTTTCAAATATTAATATTTCATTCAAAGATGACCCCTATATAAGCTCAATGATTCAAATCAGTTCTGAAAACATTGCACCCATCTTAAAGAGCACTTTCTATAAAGAGGGGGACATTTTGATTCTCGATATAGGATCGGCATATATTGCAAATTTCGTGGCAAAGCAAAAGGGAAAAAAATTCTTAGATATGTGTGCGGCACCGGGTATTAAGACAATACTTTTATCTGAATTGGTCGAAAGTGAAACGGCTTTCATTGCTGCCGATTTTAGTGGGACAAGGATTAGTGAGATGCGAAATTTTTTGCAATTTCTTAAAATTCCCGGAATTTCAGTCCTCAACACAGATAGCATCAATTTTCCCCTCAGAGACCCCCCATACTTCGATATTATCTTATTAGACGCGCCTTGTACCGGTAGCGGTACATTTTCCTCAAACCCTGAGTTAAAGTGGCGCCAAAATCCCTCATTTTTACACCAAAATACCACCCTTCAGGAAAAGCTGCTGAGATCCGCAATCAATATGCTCAAACCCGCTGGAATTTTGGTGTATTCTACATGTAGCTTATATGCCGAAGAGGGAGAGATGCAAATTATGAAGGTTATGGATAAATTAATTCCGCTTGATCTCCCTGAGTTTTTTTCCAGCTCTTACACAGTAAATAGGAAAAGTCCCACCGGAACGGGGCGCTTATTTCCCGCAGTCCATAACTCAAAGGGATTTTTTATTGGAACCTTTATAAAAAGATAGTGGTTAATGCTATTTCCTTTTTAAATCCTTCCTAATTAAAGCTATCATTAGTTTCAAAAAAGAAATCGTCGATTACTGATTAAGGATTTATTGGTATTATTCCATCAATTCTTTTAAAATGATGTATTTTTCGGGTTAATATTTTAGAATAACCATTTGACAGAATAACAGCTGCGATTAGACAATCGAATGGATCCAGTTCCTTTCCTGATGCTTCTAGTTTGCGAAAAAGTTTTGCGGCTTTTTGTGCAGCTTTGTCATTTAAAGGGAAAATATATAATCCTTGAATTAATTGTTGAATATTTTTTCTTTCCTTAGCCAAATTGATAGCATTTAATTTATTTTTTCTGAATTTTAGTTTATAATATCCCATATACAATTCAAAAACAGTAAGCGATGTTATTGCGAATCTTTCATTAGAAGAAAATGTTTCGGTGAAGCTAGTTAATAAATATATTTCGTGGAGAATATCAATACATATGTCACTATCAAAGAAAATCAATGTGAATATACCCAGTCCTTAATAATTTCTCTCATCTCTCTACTAGCTTGTTTAAATTCATCGATAAAATCATTCGGTAAATCTTTGGAAAGGCCAAAACATAGTTTTATTTTTTCAAAATTGCTTTGATTATCTAATAATCTTTTAATCACATCGGAAAAGCTCTCATTCTTCTCTTTTTGGCTTTTTAATCTGTCATATATATCCTTTCTAATAGATATTTGTTTTGAAACCATTATTAATCCTTTTTAGTAATTTATAGAAAAAATATCAATATATTGTTCATATAGAGAGTATCAAAACAAATATTTAAATATTTTTACAAAATCCGAATAATTTCATTCTGTTAAAGGTATGTTTAATAAATAGGTTTTTTTATCTCTATTAACCCAATCCATTAATAAAATTATAGTAAGAGATGGTAGAATTGTTGGAGAAACAAGAAATTTATCTAGATTTTGGTAAAAGAGAATTCGATGAGGAAATGCAGTATAGATTTAGCAGTAATTGATTCAGATGTGCCTGGGGCGCGGTTCGATCTCCCCCACGTCTACGAGCGTCGTCGCCGTCGTCGGAATCTCGGCATGGCAATGATGGCCGTGATCAGCATCGTCTTCTTCGTCGGAGCGAATTTCGTCAACCCAACGCCGCATCCCCGAGCGGCCTTGGCCTTCTGGGTGCTCCTGCTCGGGATGCTCGCCTGGCTCTGCGTTCTGGCGGTGATGGACCTGGCGGATGTCCGGAAGCTTCAGCTCCGCCTCGTAGACTTCACGCAGAAGATGCTGACGCGGGAGCTTCGCAATCTGCATGACTCCGAAAGCCAGCCCCCCCAAGAGGACGATGCCGGATGAGATCCGCTCAGGCGCTCCCACTGCTGGCCGCATCGTGTCTCACCGCATGCGGGGGCGCGGCGCTGACGGGCTGTTCATTGGGCAGCGAGCCCAACAGCAACCCCAACAAGAACGATC